>DFBG01000030.1 GCA_002367305.1 Actinobacteria bacterium UBA3086
GCCGACTTCCCCATGGAGCGCGTTCAGGTCCACGGGAACAACAAGACCGATTACGAGCTTCGCGAGTGTCTCGAGGCGGGTGTGGGCCGTATCGTGGTCGACTCGTTCTACGAGATGGATCGTCTCTCGGCAATGGCTGTGGAGATGGGTGTTGAACAGAGTGTCCTCATCCGCATCACTCCCGGCATCGAGGCCGATACTCACGATTTCATCCAGACGGGCCAAGAGGACTCCAAGTTTGGGTTCGGCATGGCGGAGGGTCTGGCCATGCGGGCGATCAAGCGCGCGCTCGAACTGCCCGGTATTGATCTCGCCGGTTTGCATATGCACATAGGCAGCCAGATCTTCGCCCTGAAGAGTTTCTCCCGCGCGATCGAAGTTGTCGTCCACTTCATGGAGGAGATCCGCCAGGAGACCGGCTACGTGGTTCGCGAACTCGACACCGGTGGCGGTCTGGGTATCGCCTACGGTCTGCCCGACGAGCCCTCCACCATCAAGGACTACGGCAAGGTGATAGTCGACGGCATCAAGGAGCACGTCGAGGAGCATGGCCTGCCGGTGCCCAAGATCATGGTGGAGCCCGGTCGCAGCATCGTGGCCAACGCCGGCGTGACGCTCTACACCGTCGGCTCCATCAAGGAGATTCCGCATATCCGAACCTACGTCGCGGTCGACGGCGGCATGTCCGACAATATCCGCACCTCGCTCTACGACGCGCACTACGAGGCGCTCATCGCCAACAAGGCCGACAAGCCTCGCGAGATGGTCGCGACCGTGGCGGGAAAGCACTGTGAGAGCGGTGACATGGTGGTGAACGACGCCTCGCTGCAGGTACCGGAGCCCGGTGACATCCTGTGCGTGTGCGCGACTGGTGCGTACTGCCAGTCCATGTCGAGCAACTACAACAAACAGGTCCGTCCCGGTGTCGTGTTCGTCAAGGATGGCGACTGGCGTTGGACCGTGAAGCGTGAGACGTACGACGATCTCATGAGCAACGACGTCGGGTAGCGATCGCGCAAAGGAGCTGGCGGGACATGCAGCACGAGGATTACACCGAGCGCCAGGCGCGGCTCGCGGCTGAGAAGGCCGAGTATTCGAACATGATGGCGCACCTGCTGGGGCCGCGCATTCAGCCTGGCGACTGGACAGAGCGCGCCTCGCACGAGATCGATGGTGTACCGCGTGCGGTCGCGTTCCTCATGGAGCTTCGGGGCGAGCATTCTGGCGTTGTGCTTTTCACTCTGGAGTTCGCTGTCCCCGATGTCGCCAGCAATCCAAACATTGTGCGGTTCGATACCATGGCCGACGCGCGGGCTGCATACGAGAAGTTGTGTGATGAGTGGTTGACCGTTCCCCGTACCACGGGCGTGAAGGTGACCCCCGGCAATCCTCAAACGGAGAGCAGCACTCAGTGACGCATGAGGTCGACGAGATAGAGATCAAGCGCAGATTCTGGACATCGAGTGTGGTGGACGCCCGGCTGAGGGAAACGTTCCCTGCTGCTGAAGTGATGCAGGCTTCTGTGCTTCTTTCGGGCCTCATGGGCGAGGACCCTCACGATGATGAGGACTCCGATCAGGCGGTGTGTCGGCTCATGCTTGCTGCGATTCGAGTGAGCCAGGGGAGCGTCCTCAAACTCGCCGCATGGGTCGAAGCCGCCCGTCAGGATCCGCGTGATCTCATCGTAGCGGGGGAGTATGCGCTTGAGATTCAGGACTCGGGTGAGGATGCTCGCGGAGCGGATCTGGCCGAGTATCTGACGTGGGTATCGGGTCGGACGCAGGCGCCCTCCGAGTAAGATCCCGCTCTGCCGATGGTAGAATTCCCTCAGGGTGATCGTTCAGATCAAGGGGGTACGACCATGAGGCGGGCAAGAATTCTGCGATTCCTTGTGATCCTGTCCGTGGCGCTGGTGCTTGTGTCGGCAGTGGGCTGCAGCCAGGACGATGCCGCTGAGGACTCCACGGAAGTTGTCGAGTCCACTGGAGAACTCGAGGCCCCTGAGGGGCTGGAGATCGTCGATGAGGACGATGCCGCCGATGCGGAAGCTGCTGACGCCGAAGACGCCGATGAGGGTGAGGCTGCAACGGAGGATGAGCCCCCACCGGCAGTCGCGCCGAGTGGTCCTGACCTGGGCCCGCTCGATGCAGACGTCTCATGGGCCTATCTCACAGATATGTATCAGCACAATGGCTACTGGTATGTGGTCGTCGATTACATTCAGGTCGTGGGTCCCGAGGATCAGATCGAGTTCCTGAACCAGAATCCTCAGCTGCGCACGTTTCCCCTTGGGGCCAACGCGAATCTTGAGATTCTTCAGAGCACCGGCTCGCCTGACTACGATTCTGTCTCTGTTGCGGACTTCTATACGTTCCAGCAGCAGCCTGGTGACGAGATGGTCCAAGTCACACCGGTGAACGGGTATGCCACACAACTCACGCAGTGGTGGTCACCGTAGAGGCTTTGCGTCTCCTGCCGACCGCAGACAGGTCTCGTGTCCGCACATGGAACAGCTACCACTGCACTGGGGGAGTTTGCGTTCGCACGCGTGACACCTGATATCGCGCGAATCGACCGATGCCCCACAGCGTGGACATCGCGCGGGGGTCACCTGCTGATCGATAGCGGTGTCGGTGCGCGCGGTTTCCCCCTCGTCTTCGGCCCATACGTCCTCGGAGAGGATATCGGCGTTGGGGATGTCGTATCGCTCGTGTCGGTTCTCTATGTCCATACAGCCATGGTAGCAACACGTAGGCCACGAGACTGCCGTCGCCTTACGATGACAGTTCGTCATCGTATGCAAATTCACACTGGCGAAGTGCGCCCTCGCAGGACTACGATGCGTCGGTGAATCGATTGTTCCCGCCAGACCGCTCATAACCAAGGGGCGATCTCATCCAAGTAAGAAGAAGGTCGTCGCCGTGATTGCTCGCGCAAGAAGAAGCTTTCGTGCTGGTCTTGCGGATTACGGCACGGCCATAGCCAACTTCACTCCAAATGCGCGGCGACTCGTGTGGGCGCATGGAATCCAGAACTCCGGGCTGGGCATGTTGATCACGGTGTTTGCAATCTACATCAAGTCGGCGGGCCTGTCGGAGGCGGTGGTGGGCGGCTTCGAGGGTTCTGTGGCTATCGCTTCCGCCGTGGTGTGCCTGTTGGCGCCGCCTCTCATCGC
>DFBG01000111.1:0-454 GCA_002367305.1 Actinobacteria bacterium UBA3086
CCCGCAGCTCCCACGAAAGGCTCTCCGTTGAGATCCTCGTTACGCCCGGGGGCCTCGCCCACGAAGAGCACGCGGGCATTCGCGTCCCCGGTACCGAACACGAGCGTGATGCGTGTGTCACCAAGTGGGCAGCGATGGCAGTCACCCAGGATCTCACGCAGCTCACGAAGGTCGCGGGCGCTCACAACCAGGTCGTCACCTCATCGATGGGGCGACGAGCGGGGCGACCCGATGACTCCGCGGAGTATCCGACGGGCATGATCGCGACCGGAGTGCGTGCTGCGGGGATGTCGAGCGCCTCGCGCACGGCGTTCTCATCGAATGCACCTATCCAGCACGATGCGAGTCCCAGATCGACAGCCTTGAGCAACATGGTCTGCGCCGCTGCCGCCGTGTCCTGAATGGCATAGAGCCTCTCTCCTCGGTCACCATAGCGCGCAGCAGCCGGACGAGG
>DFBG01000111.1:581-10089 GCA_002367305.1 Actinobacteria bacterium UBA3086
GAACGAATGAATAGCCCGCGCTCATTCTAAAACAAAGGGAACCAAGACCATATGCCGAAATTCACGAGCAGGAGGTGGATGCACCCATGAGCACTCGACGACCAGACGTTTCCGACGAGGATTTGGGCATTCGCACGTTCCAGCTACGCAAGGCAAAAGCCGTAGAGCGAGCGATGGAGCGCGTACGCCACACGCATAAGGATGACTGGAAGAACCTAGACGGTCAGGACATCACAGACTTTGAGTGGATTCTTGGTGAGTTGTGGGCCTATGTGAACCGCGATGCGTGGGAGGACCTTCGCTTCGGCAAGATCACCATGCACGAGATCCGTACGGTTCTCACTTACGGACGCGAACTGAAGAAGCATGCTCGCACTTCTGTGGACGTGCTGAACGATGTAGTCACCGCGATTCCCAACAAAGAGTAGCCGCACATTCAACTGCTGTAGGCATCAACGCCACCGCATCTGCGGTGGCGTTTTGCGTTGCAGCCCCTCTGAGGCGCCTTGAGCGCGGAACCCATTGCCTGAAGAAGAAAACACGCGGAACGACGTCATGAACCCCCCGGTTGGCGACGTCGTCCCGCATCTGGTGATCTCTATGATCGGCAGACAGTTGATGCCGATATCTAAGGTGCTGTCTGTGCGTCTCTCTTCTTGCGCTCGATCTTGGCCTTGACCTTCTTCAGTCTGAACAGGTCCTCACGTGCGCGCTCGTCCAGTGTCTGGCGGATGTACGCGACCTGCTCTCTGAGCTGAGGCACGGTCACCTGCTCCAGCGCGTTCACTCGACGGTTGGTCTTCTGGATCTCCTCACCAAGACGCTTGAGTCGCGTCTCGATGTCGGCGTACTCGATGATCACGTCGAGGATTCGTTCGAACTTGTCCGCCGTCTCATCAACTCGCGACGAGACACCCGTGACTGCATAGCCACGCGTGAACGACGACCTGATCGGACTCTCACCCTTGGTGACCACCGGGACTGACACGCCCATGATCTTGGTACCAGTCATGTCGACGACGATCTCGCCCTTGGTCGCCATACCTGCCGACCTGAGCGCCACGGTACCGTCCACAGCCTTGGAGACCGCGAGCGAATACTGCGCCTCGGAGACCGATTTCTGGAGCGACTCAGACAACCTCAGAGTCTCGTCCATGACGCCCATGAACTCGATCAACAGGGCGTCGCGCTTCTGCTTGAGCAGGTCCATGCCCTGTTGCGCGAGCTGAATCTGCCCGCGACGCTCAAGTAGTTCTGCCCGTGTTGGCCGTACCTCCTCCATCTTGCCTCCCTAGAGCCCGTCGCCGGCATCAGCCGCTGCGGACTCACCCGCACTGGGGTGATACTTGTCGATGAAGTCGCGTACACGCTTGAGCTCGCCTATGGGCAGTTCAGACATGAGCTCCCAGGCGATCGTGAGAGTCTCCTCGATGGAACGGCCCTCGTCGCCCTGGCCCACGATCCGATCCTCGAAGCTATCAGCGAAGTGCAGATAGCGACGGTCGGTCTCGGAAAGTGCTTCCTCACCGACGATGGCGACAAGCTTGCGCAGGCCACGACCCTCAGCGTAGGCAGCGTAGAGCTGATTGGCGACTGCACGATGGTCCTCGCGCGTCTTGCCCTCGCCGATACCCAAGTTCATGAGCCTCGACAGACAGGGAAGTGTGTCGATCGGCGGATACACGCCACGACGGTGCATATGACGCGAGAGCACGATCTGACCCTCGGTGATGTACCCGGTGAGGTCGGGGATCGGGTGCGTGATGTCATCGTCAGGCATGGAAAGGATCGGCAACTGCGTTACCGAGCCCTTGCGGCCCTTGATGCGACCTGCGCGCTCATAGATGGTCGAAAGGTCCGTGTACATGTAGCCGGGATAACCGCGGCGACCGGGAACCTCTTCGCGAGCCGTGGAGACCTCACGAAGCGCTTCGCAGTAGTTGGTCATGTCCGACAGGACCACCAGCACCTGCAGGTCCTTCTCGAATGCGAGGTACTCGGCGACCGTCAGTGCACACTTGGGAGTGAGCAGACGCTCGACCGTGGGGTCATCCGCGAGGTTCTGGAAGAACACGACTCGCTCAAGCGCGCCGGTGCTCTCGAACTGCTCGTGGAAGTACGACGCCTCGCGGTTGGTGATACCCATGGCGCCGAACACGATGGCGAACTCCTCGCCGCTCTTGACCCGCGCTTGGCGGACGATCTGAGCTGCGAGCTCGTTGGCGGGAAGGCCAGAACCCGAGAAGATCGGGAGCTTCTGGCCGCGCACAAGCGTGTTGAGTCCGTCGATCGCAGAGATACCGGTCTCGATGAAGTCGGCCGGCAGAGCTCGCGAGTATGGGTTGATCGGGTTACCGGTGATGTCCAAGCGCTGCTCGGGGACGATCGGCGATCCGCCGTCGATAGGCTTGCCGACACCGTTCAGAGTCCTGCCCAGAAGTTCGGGTGAGACGTCGATCCGTGCGACCTCTTCCAGGAAGCGGATCTCAGTCTTGTCGACATCGATGCCCTGCGTGCCCTCGAAGATCTGGATGACAGCGATGTCACCGGAGATCTCAAGAACCTGACCGGAGCGACGTGAGCCGTCAGGCATACGAATAGCGACCATCTCGTTGTACGCCACTCCCTGGACATTCTCAACGAAGACCAGCGGTCCCGTGACGTACGAGATCGTGCGGTAGTCGGTCGAGACGAGCGACTTCTTGGTCGTCTCGGCTGGAGTTGTCATTGTCTCCTGCGTCACCTAGTACACCTCGATTCCTGCGATGTCCTCGGTCAAGGACGTATTGAAACCCGGAAGCATCTCGAGCGCCTCTTCGTGCGGCGTCGTCTTCATGGTCGCGATCGTGTCCTTGAGCGGCAGTTCGAGGATCTGGCGGAGCGACACACCACGGTTGAGTGCCTCGGTGGCCGCGTCATCGAACGCGAGGATCGTCTTGAGCATCCAGTACTGCTTCTTGGGCGGACAGTACGCGTCGATCTCGTCGAAGGCGAACTGCTGCAGAAAGTCCTCACGCAGCATTCTGGCGACCTCGAGGATGATCTTCTCGGACTCCGGCAGTGCATCCGGACCGACCAGCTGCACGATCTCCTGCAGCTCTGTCTCCTTCTGGAGAATGAACATCGCGCGATCGCGCAGTTCCTGCCAGTCGGGTGCGACGTTATCCTCGTACCAGTGACGAACCTGGCCCAGGAACAGCGTGTATGACTTGGTCCATGAGATCGCCGGGAAGTGACGCCTATGCGCCAGTGTCGTGTCCAGGGCCCAGAAGGCACCCGTCACGCGCAGCGAGTTCTGCGTCATGGGCTCGGACATGTCTCCGCCAGCCGGTGAGACCGCGCCGACCATGGTGACTGATCCGACCCTGTCCTCGTCGCCGCCAAGAGCCTGAACTCGTCCTGAGCGCTCATAGAACGCAGCGAGCCGAGTTGCGAGATAGGCGGGATAGCCTTCCTCACCAGGCATCTCTTCGAGACGACCGGAGACCTCGCGCAACGCCTCTCCCCAACGTGACGTTGAGTCGGACATCATCGCGACGTTGTATCCCATGTCCCGGTAGAACTCGGCAAGCGTGGCACCCACGTAGATGGAAGCCTCGCGTGCCGCAACGGGCATGTTGGAGGTGTTGGCGACGAGAACCGTTCTATCCATGAGCGGATTGCCCGTACGGGGATCCTCAAGCTCCGGGAACTCCGTGAGCACCTCGGTCATCTCATTGCCGCGCTCACCGCAACCGACGTAGACGATGATGTCCACGTCAGCCCACTTGGCGAGCGACTGCTGGGTGACCGTCTTGCCCGTTCCGAAACCGCCAGGAATGATGGCGTTGCCGCCCAGGGCGATCGGGAAGAATGTGTCCAGAATGCGCATGCCTGTGGTGAATGGATGCGTGGGATTGAGCTTTCTCGTGTACGGACGCCCCTGGCGTACCGGCCACTTCTGGCTCATCTTGACCTCTGTACCGTCCTCGAAAGTGACGACCGCATCATCGATCGTGTAGTCACCCTTCTCGACGACCTTGGCCACCTTGCCGCTCATGTAAGGCGGGACCATGACCCTGTGCAGGATGGTCTGACCTTCGGGCACAGTGCCCACAACAGAGCCGCCCTCGAGTTCGTCTCCAACCTTGATGTTGGGAGTGAAACTCCAGAGCTTGGTGCGGTTCAGTGCCGAAGCGACCGTACCGCGCTCGATATAGTCTCCACCCTGAGCCACGAGTTCCGGCAAGGGACGCTGCACGCCGTCGTAGATAGACGACAACAGACCCGGCCCGAGCTCAACGGTGAGCGGACCTTCCGTGGACTCGACCGGATCGCCAACACAGAGACCCGAAGTGTCCTCGTAAACCTGGACCGTCGCTCGATCGCCCTCAAGCCTGATGACTTCTCCCATCAGACCCTCAGCGCCGACCCGGACGATGTCGTACATTTTGGCACCGGTCATACCGCCCGCAACGGCGACAGGACCGGTGATCTTTGTGATATTCCCGAGAATCATCAGCCTCGCCTCAGTGTGATGTCGAATCCGATTGCTCTTCTGATCAAGCGTGCAAGATACGCACGGTGGTCCTCGCCCATCTCCAACTTCTCCTTGATCGGGAGAGAGATGACGATAGGTCGATAGATCGAGTCGATCTTCTTCTGGGTGCGCTCGTCGATCGCGGCCATCATCTTCTCGTTCACGGCGATGATGCCACTCGTGTCATCGTCGATCAGCGAGTTGAGCGCCCTTCGCGCCTGCTCGTCCGAATCAGCGACCTCTACGTCGACTCCTGCCAAACGAAAACCGTCAGCTGTGTCGGCGTCAGTGAGAACGATGAGCTTATACAAGGATCAGCTCTCCTCTCACGCGCGCCTCAGGCATGCCTACCGACTTGCCCTTAACGACGATTCGCAAGTTCGTGATCTCGTTCTGCTTGGCCCACAGATACCCGACCACGACACCCACACCCAAAGGATCACCCGTACCCAGTCCAAGCGCCTTGCGCATGAGGTAATCCTCCAGCGCACGCTCGAACACGGCGATCGAGTTCTCCTCCAAGTACTTCACTGCAACATCGTCCAGAGCCTTGCCATACGGCGTACCCCTGAGACGATCGAGAACCTCGTCAATGTCGGACATGGCCGCTAGAGACAGATAGAAATCACGTTTGATTCCCGGTCCCCCATTGAGGAAGAACTGTCCCGCGTCCACTTCACTGATGTCCGCCTTCTGAAAGCGGAACACCGTGACCAGGTTGGCAGTGTCGATCTGAATGCCAAGAATCCTTCTGGCTATAGCGGAGTTGTTTCCGCGCTTTGAGAGCCGCGCCAACGCCCACTCGGCGTAATAGCAGTCGAGCGCAAGCTCGAGTTCAGCCAGCTCACCGCTCTTGAGAAATGAGGCGTAGCCCGAGCGCAGTGCACTCGCGTACGGCAGGCCCCACGTCGCGGCTGTATCCACAACAGCCTTGACATCCTGTTGCATTGCCAAAGCCTCAAGATCAACGAATGACAGCTGGCCCGCAGCCATCAGCCCCTCATTGATCTCCTCGGCCGAGAGTTGCATCTGCTTGCCACGCAGGATCGTCTTCAGGTTGAAGACATCCCAGCGACCCAACAGAGTGGTGACCAGGTATGCACCCTCCTCATTGAGGAAGCCCAAGACCTTCTGGTAGGTACGCACCATGTTCACCTTGAGCGCTTCATCCACCGTCGCAGCGGTGCGCCCGTGGATGATCTGCTCCTCCAGATCCGGACCATACCCGGTCTCCGAGAGGTCCTGGATCAGTCGGGAGATATCGGACGCCGCAATCAGCCCGTCCAAGAAACTGGAGTCGAGCAGATGCGACCGCATACCGCGAATGCGAGCATTCGCGTATCCGTAGTCCTTGCCTCCCTGTGCAGGTTTGCGCTTTGCGGCCGATGCACTCATGAGAACATGATCTCCGCGATGTCCGCCTGAATCAGGCCGCTGACCTTCTCCAGCCGATCCTCAAGCGTGTTCCTGCGGGCAATCCTACCGCCGCCGAACGAGACAACGGCACCGCCGATCGTCGAGTCACCCTGCTCCACCGGAGCTGAGAGTCCAAGATCTGCCGCTGCCTTCTTCGCAACGTCGACGTCAACCTGGTCGACGAGGATACGGTACTCCCCGTCGACCCCGGCCACAGCCTCTTGAATAAGATCCTTCATGAGGGCCGGGTACGTATCCGTGTGACGCAGCGCTTCGAGCGACTTCATTGCCTCTTCGAACACCTTGCCGACAGACCGTTCCTTCACCGCGGCCACGCGCTTCTTGGACTCCAACCGCGCATAGTTGATCTGCTGCGCTGTCTTGGAGCGCACGCTGCGCTCGGTGTTTCCCAGTCGGTCCGACTTAATGCTATCCGCCTCATCTCGAGCATGGGTCAGTATTCCTTCTGCCTGATCCCGCGCATCGGTGACGATCGTCTTGCACTCTTCGTCAGCCTGCTCTTCGAGAGCTTTGAAGATATCTTCTAGCGCCATGTGTACGGTTTCCTTCCGCGACTATCGCAATACGGGCTGAGTACGAGTACTAGCCGGCGATCATGATCGCGGACACGAAGCCGAGCAGAACAATGATCTCCGGGAGCGCCTGGAGCGTGATGATCCAGATGGCAACCTCGGGGCGCTCAGCAAGCGTACCCGCACCCGCAGAACCAATCTTTGCCTGCGCGTAACCTGCGCCTAGAGCAGAGAGACCCATTGCCAGACCTGCAGCGATGGCCTTTGCGGCGTACGTATGCCAGTCGTCCTGGCCAGCCGTAACTTCTGCTGTCTCCTGTGCGAGAGCCATTGCGGGGACCAGCATGGTCAGTACGAACGTACTGCCAAACACCCACCTTGCGAGCCGATTCTTGATCATGCGCTCTTTCCACCTCCGGTTTTCGTGAACGGGCTGTACTGTTGAGAACCAGTCTCATAAAACTTCCCAAAGAACTCGAGGAAGTTGAGACGTATGGCATGGATCGACGGGCTGAACGCGACGATTGCGAAGTTCAACCCATGAAGCAGGACACCAATGGCCACTCCGACGATGGGGTTGCCCATCTTGACCATGATTTCGTTGACGGCATCGGCGAAGATCGCGCCCGCCAGACCAACGGCCATAATACGTATGTAGCTCGCCATGTGAGCAACGGACTCAATCGTCTCCACGACGCCCATGACTCCTCCGCCGCGTACTGCGAAGACGAATCCTGCGGCGGCAACTGCTGCGAACCCTGCCTGCGCCCAGACTGTGGCGTCTCCTAGCCCGGCCATTCCAAGCCCAACGGCTGTAAGAATCGCCAGCAGGAACGTGAGAATTCCGCCCTTCTCCCACAGGTGCTTCTTGTGGCGCATGCGCCGGGCGTTGACAATGCCGACCACTAGACCGAAGAGCACATGCACGACACCAACAGCGATGGCGATGATCATGAAGGGCATGACCAACTCAACGCGGTTGAACGGCAGGTCCACTCCGCCGATATTGATGACTTGAATCCACCCGAGATAGTGGCTGAGCACGTCTCCAAAGAACTCGCCATACAGCACGCCGAAGGCAACCACCATCGTCGACGCGGGCCCAAGGACGGAAGTCGCCACCTGAATTGCCGGCTTCTCCTTGTACTTGAGTCGGAGCCACAGCACGATTCCGAGCATGATGAGGCCGTATCCGATGTCTCCGACGATCATGCCGAAGAACAGCGGATAGAACACGAACAGGAAGATCGTCGGATCGATGGTGCCGTAGCGCGGGATCCCATAGACACCCAGAAGTGACTGGAAGGGTTCGACCACTTTGGCGTTCTTGAGCGCGACAGGAGTCTCAGCGAACTCTTCCTCGTCGATCTCGGTCTGGTTGACGATGACGTCATCGTTCCAACGGGAGCTTAGTTCCTTGCGCAGCGCGCCCACATCAGAGACTGGAATCCAGCCTGTGACCACGAACGCATACGCCGTACGTCCGAACTTGGGAATCGCGGCGATCTCCTCGGTCTTGTCGATGAGGACGTCACGAATGGCTGACAGTTTGATCTGCCACTTCTTGGACATGTCCTCGAGCTCGGAGCTGACTTTGTCCAGATCTCCGGGCAGGTCCTTGCGACGAGCCTTGAGGTGATCGTACGCAATGTCGAAAGGCATATCCTCGAAGTCGCTTGGGAGCCTGATCTGGTTCACGTTCTCCATAGCGAGGAACTTGTGAACCGGCTCGGAGTAGTTCTTGTTGAACACCACGATGGCCGCAGTATGATCCTCATCGACATCCGTCGAGACGATCTCGCACTGCTTCTTGGTGAGCCTGTCGAGCTCCTCCTTGAGAAGCTCGAGGGATGCCTTGTAGCGACGCTCGATCAGCAACGCGACCGACTCATACGCGCCGGTCGAGACGATCTGCTTGGTGAGCGGCTGGATCTTGTGGAGAATCGGCTCATAACGGGCGAGCAGAGCCAGTTCCGACTCTATCGAGGTGTGCGTGGAAGCCAGGGTCGACGTGCGATCCTCGACCTCTTCGATCACTCCCGCGATCTCAGCCGATAGCTCGTCACTCGACATGCCGTAGAGGCGGTTGTATTCGCTGTCCCTCTTGGCCTTGTCCAGCTTCACTTCAGGACGGTGGAGTGCCTTGATGATGGCACGGACCCGGATGAGCATGTCCTCCATGCGCTCCCGGTCGTCCTCCTGCTGATCGACCACCTCCATGCGATCGAGCGGCAGCTCGCCTGAGTTGATTTTCTGCGAGAGATCCTCGATATGCAGTTTCCCGTGCTCATGGACGAGACTCACGACGTCGAAGAACAGGTTCTTCGGCCCGATGATCTCAACCTTGGCCATAGGGACAAGCATCCACAACACCCCCCCATTACTAGCCGCACTGAGTGCAGCACACAGAAGTTCCTATACCTCGGTGACTCGCTTGACGGCATAGACAACAGCATCGCCCATTCGCTCAGCCGCAGTTTGCTCAAGCGCCTTGACCTCGGCGTCCGCACCAGTGCGAACAGCCGTTTTCTCCTTCTCAACACCCGCAACCGCATCGCGCTCGTGGGCGGCCGAAATATCCACTGACTCGGCTTCTGCTTTGCTGATGATCTCGACCGCTTTCTTACGCGCGTCAGCAATGATCTGCTCCGCCTCGGTCTTAGCCGCAAGAACACGCCCGGAGATCTCCATCTCCTTCTCACGAATCAGGTGTAGAGGCGAGTTCGCATCCTTCGCGACCGTCTCCTGATGGAACTGAATCTCTTCGAGGACTTTCTCGTCCACAGATACCCCCCTGATCGCTTGCAAGATTGTAGACACCGCACAACCTGACACTTCTCGTGCCTCACTCACAGATTTCGACGATTGCATGAGGGCTCCTGCAAACAATTCTCAGCAAAGAGTGGATTCCTTCAGACTCCCTCAAACAAAAACGACCCGCCATCAAGGCGGGTCGTCGGATTCGATTCATTTCTAGAGCACTCCGGCCCTTTGCGCGTCACATATATATACGCGGCAGCCGCATACCGAATCCACATGA
>DFBG01000014.1 GCA_002367305.1 Actinobacteria bacterium UBA3086
GCGGTCGACGCGATCCTGACGCGTCAGATCAATGAGGGCGACGTGATCGTCATCCGCTACGAGGGGCCCAAGGGTGGACCGGGCATGCGCGAGATGCTCACGCCCACGAGCGCGGTCAAAGGTATCGGCATGGACCGTTCGGTCGCGCTCATCACAGACGGTCGTTTCAGCGGCGCGACCAGCGGCGCCTCGATCGGGCATGTATCCCCTGAGGCTGCGGATGGGGGCACGATCGGTCTCGTCATGGAAGGCGACCTCATCGACATCGACATCACCGCAGGCACCATTGAGCTCGTGGTGCCTGAGAATGAACTTGCTGTCAGGCGTGAGGCCTGGACGGCTCCGGAGCCGCGCATCAAAAAGGGCTACATGGCGCGTTATGCGCAGTTCGTATCAAGCGCCGACAAAGGAGCAGTGGTCTCATGAGTGAGAGGATCACAGGGGCGAGCGCACTCGTGCGCGCCCTGGAGATCGAGGGGGTCGACGTGCTCTTCGGGTATCCCGGAGGAGTAGCGTTGCCCGTCTTCGATGCGTTGTACCACTCCGAGAAGGTTCGCACGATCCTTCCTCGGCACGAGCAGGGCGCGGTGCATGCGGCCGACGGCTATGCGCGCGTCACCGGCAAGCCGGGCGTGGCGCTTACCACGAGCGGGCCCGGTGCGACGAACACGATCACCGGACTCGCCAATGCGTTCATGGACTCGATCCCCATGGTCGTGATCACCGCACAGGTGGCCACGCACGTGATCGGGACCGACGCGTTCCAGGAGTCGGACATGACCGGCATCACGATGCCTATCACCAAGCACAACTATCTGGTGACCCAGGCCGCCGATCTGCCGGAGGTGCTCAAGGAGGCGTTCCATATCGCCACCACGGGACGTCCCGGACCGGTGCTCATCGACCTTCCGGTCGACGTGAGCAAGGGTGAGTTCGACTGGTACTACCCGGAGACGGTCAGCCTGCCCGGCTACAAGCCCACCTACAAGGGCCACGCCAAGCAGGTCAAGCAGGCCGCACAGATGATCACCAAAGCGCGCAAGCCTCTGCTCTATGTCGGCGGAGGTGTCATCTCCTCCAACGCTGCGAACGAGATCAAAGAGCTCGCAGAGCTCATGCAGCTGCCGGTCACCACGACCATGCTGGGAAAGGGTGCGTTCCCCGAGGATCATCACCTTTGGATCGGCATGCCCGGCATGCATGGCGCCAAGTACACCAACTACAGCATCACCGAGACCGACCTGCTCATAGGCGTCGGCGTTCGGTTCGACGACCGCGTCACCGGCAAGCTCTCGACATTCGCGAGCAAGGCCAAGGTCATCCACATCGATATCGATCCGGCCGAGATCGGCAAGAACAAGGCGGTCGACGTCCCCATCGTGGGCGACGCACGGGGCATTCTCGGTGCGATCACCGCCGAGCTCCGCAAGATGGGATCTGAGCCTCGCACCGATGCTTGGATGCGCGCGATCGATGACTGGCGCAACCGATTCCCGTTGCACTACGCCAAGGAAGAAGGGGTCCTCTATCCGCAGCTCGTGGTCGAGCGCATCGACGCGCTCACGCGTGATCGCGAGGTCGTGCTCACCACTGAGGTCGGGCAGAACCAGATGTGGGCTTGCCAGTACTTCAAGTTGCGGGGACCGCGGATGTGGGCGACCTCAGGCGGTCTTGGCACCATGGGTTACGGCTTCCCGGCGGCACTGGGCTGTGCGGCCGGCAGACCCGACGCGCTCGTGGTCAACGTCGCGGGTGACGGCTCGATCCAGATGAACATCCAGGAGATGGCCACGGCCAAGCTCAACGACCTCCCGGTCAAGAACGTGATCCTCAACAACGGCTATCTGGGCATGGTACGGCAGTGGCAGGAGCTCTTCTATGGCAAGCGTTACGCGAGCTCCGTTCTCGACCGCGACTGCCCGGACTTCGTGAAGCTCGCCGAGGCGTACGGCTGCTTCGGCATCCGGGTCACCTCGCCCGATGAGCTCGATGCGGCGCTCACTGCGGCGTTCGAGTTCGACGGCCCGGCGATCGTGGACTGTCGCGTGGTCGAGGAAGAGTGCGTGTGGCCCATGGTGGCTCCCGGCGGCTCCATCGACGAGATGCTCGGTGGTGTTCCCGGAGGCCCGGTCTCCGAGATGCTCGATGATGATCTGATAGAGGAGGTGTGGGAGTAGCCATGCAGCACACACTGTCAGTTCTCGTTGAGAACAAGCCGGGCGTGCTCACGCGCGTGACATCGCTGTTCGCCCGTCGCGGGTTCAACATCGATTCTCTCGCCGTGGGTGTGACCGAGGACCTCACGCTGTCCCGTATCACGCTCGTGGTCAGTGCCGAGGACATCCCGCTGGAGCAGATCACCAAGCAACTCCACAAGCTGATCAACGTTATCAAGATCCAGGACCTGGATCCTGATTCGATGATCGATCGCGAGCTCGTGCTCTTCAAGGTCAACGCGGTTCCGGACCGTCGCCATGAGGTCATCGAGATCGCTAACGTGTTTCGCGCCAAGATCGTGGATGTGGGCAAGAACTGTCTCACGATCGAGGCGACAGGGACGGCCGACAAGCTCGCGGCGATGGAAGATCTGCTGCGCGCATACGGAATAAAGGAACTCGCACGAACGGGCAAGATCGCACTCGCGAGAGGCTCTCGGGACAGCTAAGGACATCGACACAGGAGGACCATCATGGCGAACGTGTACTACGAGAAGGACTGCGACCTCTCGCTCATCAAGGATCGCAAGATCGCAGTGATCGGCTATGGCTCACAGGGCCATGCGCATGCACTCAACCTGCACGACTCCGGCTGCGACGTTCGCGTCGGACTGCGCGCCAGCTCCAAGAGCTGGGACAAGGTCAAGGAGAACGGACTCAAGGTGATGACCCCGCGTGAGGCGGCGGCCGATGCAGACATCGTCATGATCCTCACCCCCGACGAGACGCAGGGTCACACGTACTACTCTGAGATCCACGAGTCCATGACCGCAGGCAAGGTCCTGGCTTTCGCACACGGCTTCAATATCCACTTCGATCAGATCACCCCGCCTGACGACGTGGACGTCATAATGATCGCCCCCAAAGGTCCTGGTCACATGGTTCGTCGCGTCTTCACCGAGGGCTCGGGAGTGCCGTGTCTCATCGCGGTGCACCAGGACGCATCCGGCAAGGCCAAGGACATCGCTCTTGCTTGGGCGATGGGTATCGGCGGCGCGCGTGCAGCCGTTATCGAGACATCCTTCACCGAGGAGACCGAGACTGACCTCTTTGGCGAGCAGGTCGTCCTCTGTGGTGGTATCACCGAACTCGTCAAGGCGGGCTTCGAGACTCTGGTCGAGGCTGGCTATCAGCCTGAGATCGCGTACTTCGAGTGCTTCCACGAGATGAAGCTCATCGTCGATCTCATGTTCGAGGGCGGCATGGCCAAGATGTTCGACTCCATCAGCAACACTGCTGAGTACGGTGCGTACGTGACCGGACCCAAGATCATCACCGACGACACGCGTGATGCCATGGCGGAGGCTCTCTGGGATATCCAGAACGGCAAGTTCGCACGTGATTGGATGCTCGAGAACAAGGTGGCAGCACCTCACTTCAAGGCTACTCGTCGCATCAACGCCGAGCACTTCATCGAAGAGGTCGGCGGCGACTTGCGCGGCATGTTCAGCTGGATCGACCAGGACTCATAGGAGGCGCCACCGATGCAGAAGAAGTACTTGATGACGCCGGGGCCCACCCCGGTACCCAGCGAAGTGCTACTCGCACAGGCACGTCCTGCGATCCACCATCGCACGCCGGACTTCTCGGCTGCGCTGATGGAGGCCATCAACGGCCTCAAGTACGTGTTCCAGACTGAGAACGATGTGATCATCACGGGCTCGTCGGGCACGGGTGTCATGGAGTCATCGATCTCCAACTGCTTCTGCGCCGGCGACACGATCATCGTGACGCACAACGGCAAGTTCGGTGAGCGCATGACGCAGATCAGCGAGGCCTACGGACTCAACGTCGTCGACATGGCGTTCGAGTGGACCGAGGTCGTCTCGCCGCAGGCGGTGGCCGACGCTCTGAAGGCCAATCCTCTGGCTCGCGGCGTCGTGGTCACGCAGTCCGAGACTTCATCGGGAGTGCTCAACGACATCGAGACGATCGGCAAGATCGTGGCCGACTACCCGGACTGCGTCTTCATCATCGATTCGATCACCGGCATCGGTGCGGTCGACTGCAAGACCGACGAGTGGGGCCTCGACGTGGTCATGACCGGCTCGCAGAAGGGGCTCATGCTCCCGCCGGGTCTCGCCGCGATCAGCGTGAGTGACAAGGCATGGCGCGCCTACGAGCGTTCCACGCTTCCCAAGTACTACTTCGACTGGGCCAAGTACAAGAAATCGCTCGCCAAGGAGACCACGCCGTTCACACCGCCGGTCTCACTCATCATCGGACTGGCCGAGGCCGTCAAGATGATCCGCGAGGAGGGCATCGAGAACACGATCGCTCGTCATTCGCGTCTCGCCGAGGCGACACGCCGCGGCTGTGAGGCCCTGGGGCTCAGGTTGTTCGCCCCGGCTGAGGGTCGCGGCAGCGCGGTGACCCCGGTGTGGGTGCCGGAGGGTGTCGATGGCAAGGCCATCGTGAAGGTCATGAAGGAGACGCACGGTGTCACCATCGCCGGCGGTCAGGACAACTACGCGGGGCGCATCATCCGCATCGGTCACCTTGGCTACTTTGGCAACTTCGACATCATCGTCACTCTTGCTGCTCTGGAGATGACGCT
>DFBG01000069.1:0-4465 GCA_002367305.1 Actinobacteria bacterium UBA3086
ACACGTGGTACGTGTCCCCACGAGGTTCATGTTGTCCTTGAACGCGGTGGGGACACCGGCAAGCGGCGGAAGATCCTCACCGGCGGCAACCTTGGCGTCGATCGCGTCGGCGGCCTCGAGAGCAAGCTCGGGCGTGACCTGGTTGAAAGCGTGCAACGCATCTTCCGTTGCAGCAATGTGATCGAGCGATACCTGAGCGACCTCGCGGGCGCTGAACTCCTTGGCAGCGATACCGTCGCGCACGGACCTGACGGTGAGCTTAGAGAGATTGATACTCACGACGCATCATCTCCGCCAACAATACGAGGGATCAGGAACGCGTTGTCCTGGCGCTCGGGTGCGTTCTTAAGCGCATCTTCACGCAACAGGCCGGGACGGATCTCGTCGGCACGCATGGAGTTCACAACGTCCAGAGGATGTGCGGTCGTTTCCACACCCTCGAGATCGAGTTTCTGGATTTGATCTATGTGACCCAGGATCGTGTTCAGTTCCTGGCCAAGCGAGGCGATCTGGTCATCAGAGAGACCGAGCCTCGCGAGCATGGCGACGTGTCGCACCTGCTCTTCGGAGATAGACATGGAGAGATCCTCCCTTTCGCACCGCGTGGCGCGCTCGAACATTTGAAACGAACGGAGACCATTCTAGTGCAATGGGGACGTCTGTGGGGCGTCGATCCCTTGGGCGACGCGCCGACCGTCAGCCGGCCACGTAGAACGCGGCAATGACCGCCACCCCGTTGTAGAGCGCGTGCAGCACGAGCGGTGGCCACAGCCCGTCGCGCCAATGAGCGAGCCACCCCAGCGCCAGGCCCAGCACGAACGCCGGAAGAAACATCCACGCCGAGAAGTGATACAACCCAAAGAGCGACGACGAGACGAGGATTCCCGCCCACGCACCCCAACGATCGCGGAATGCCGACAGCAGCACCGAACGGAACACGACCTCTTCGATCAGCGGGCCGACGAACACCACCAGCAGCACCGCCAACACGAGTCCGGCCGAACCCTTGCCGAACACATCGGGCAGACTGCCGTTGGCAGCCATGGGCGGATCCCAACCGAAATACTGCACGAGCGCGCCGTAGAAAGCAGTGAACAGGCGTGTGCCGATCAGAAGACTGAGCGTGAGGCCACCGGTGACCATCGAGCGCCACCAAGGCCGATCATCCCGCTCAAGACCGAAAGCGGATGCAAACCCCCCATGCCTGCGGGCTAGCACCATGAGAGCCGCAAACTGCACGCCGTAGAACAACCCCAACACCACGACACGCGCGAACACTCCCACCGAACCCGGGAGATCGAGCACCAGACTCGAGGTGAGCGCGGCATCCTTGGCCACGAATGCCAGAAGTACCACAGCGAGAACGACAGCTGCTTCGAGCAGCGTCCACTCCACAGCCCGCGACGCAGCCGCTGAGGCCCGCTTGACCGGCTTGGATCCGCCTGTTCGCTTCATGGATTTCTTTGCGCCCGTACCCGAACCCTTGGTGCCGGCACGAACTCTGCCGCCCGCAGTCGCCTGTGATGAGCGGCGTTTCGGCTGGGAGCGAGGGGTCGCACGGTCCTGAATGGCGCCGCACTTACAGGCCTTCACGCACGCTAGGCATCCTTCGCATACACGCCAGTCCACATAGATGTAGCTCACGCCGACTTTGAGCGCACCGCTTTCACACTTGTCCATGCACTTGCCGCAATGATCACAGAGATCGGGTGAGAGTCGGAGTCTCGCAGGTGTTCGGGCCATGTCGCTCAGTACCTCATGCGCCGGTCGAACCGGACTCTGGCGGCAGACCGCTCTGAATGACGCGCTCCAGCTGCGATTCGTCCAGGACCGGAACCCCCAGCTGCACCGCCTTGTCGTACTTGCTACCCGCGTCGGCACCGGCCACGACGAATGAGGTCTTGCGACTCACTGAGCCCGAGACCTTGGCGCCCAATGCCTTGAGCTCCTCGCCCGCCTCGGTGCGCGTATACCGCTCCAGCGCACCGGTGAGCACGAACGTGCGGCCAGCCAGTGTCTGCGGGCGTGCCGGTTCGGTCCGCTCCTGCTCCAGACTCACGCCTCGTTGGCGCAACCGCTCGATCACGGCCACGTTGTTCTCGTCGCCAAAGAATGCGCGCACCATCGAGGCGATCTCAGGACCGACTCCCTCGACACGCGCAATCGGATCGCTCTCTCGGGCCGCCGCGATGGTGACCCCCTCGCCGGGCGTGAGCGGTACGGTCGCCGCCGCCTCAGCGAGCGCATCGACACTGCCGAATGCGTCGGCGAGCGCCTCTGCCACCGTCGCGCCAACGTGCCTGACGCCCAGCCCAAAGAGCACGCGAGCCAGCGGTTTGTCACGCGTGGCGTCAATTGCAGCACGAAGCTTGGCCGCCATCGTCTCGCCCAACAACGTGGGCGTGCCGTCCTGTTTGACCCGCCCCAGATCGAGCACTGCGAGCTGCTCGAATGTGAGCGCGTAGAAGTCGGCCACATCATGCAGCAGATCGGTCTCGACCAGCCGCTTCACGATCTGCTCGCCCATGCCGTCGATGTCCATGGCCCCGCGCGACGCCCAGTGCAGCAGACGCTCCAGCCGCTGTGCGGGACATGCCACGTTGGGGCAGCGTGTCACGACCTCGCCCTCGGGCCGCCATGCAGTCGTTCCACACTCGGGGCAGTCGCTGAGCATCTCCCAGGGTTCGGCGTCATCCGGCCGCATACCCAGGACCGGTCCGACCACCTCAGGAATCACGTCACCGGCCTTGCGCACCACGATCGTGTCGCCGATGCGCACGTCCTTGCGACGGATCTCGTCTATGTTGTGCAGCGTGGCCCGCGCGATCGTGGAACCAGCCACGGTCACCGGATCGAACTCCGCGAGCGGGGTCAGTGCACCGGTACGTCCCACCTGCACCCGGATCTCGCGCAGCACGGTGGTCTTCTCTTCTGGCGGGAACTTGAACGCGATCGCCCACCGAGGTGCCTTGCTCGTGTGTCCCAACTCGTCCTGCAGCCTGAAGTCATCGACCTTGATGACCACGCCGTCTATCTCATACGGAAGCTCGTCGCGCTTCTCAATAGCGCCGGTGCAGAACTCTCGCACCTCTTCAGCCGTGCCACAGAGCTTCACATCCGGATTGATGTGGAAGCCCGCCTCACGCAACCATGCAAGCGCATCGCTCTGACGGGTGAGTCCCAATGGCCGCGGATCGACCACCTGGTAGATGAACGTCGCCAGATCGCGCGACGCGGTGATCGCTGGGTTCTTCTGTCGCACCGCCCCCGCCGCCGCATTGCGCGGATTAGCGAATGCATTCTGCCCCGCGGCCTCCTGCTCGGCGTTGAGCCGCTCAAAACTCGCCTTGGGCATGTAGACCTCGCCACGCACGTCCACATCCGGCCAGCCGACGGACCCCGCCGCCGCGGCGTCATCCGCCGCCTCAAGCGCGTCAGTCGTCGCGAACAGCGACTCCTGCGCTGCGGGCGCCGACGGCGCCGTGGGCGATGGCCGCACCTCCTCGCGCAAGCGAAGCGGTACATCCTTGACGGTGCGCACATTGACCGTGACGTTCTCGCCGGTGCGTCCGTCGCCCCGCGTGGCTGCTCGCTCGAGCGCCCCATCGCGGTACGTCAACGACAACGACGACCCGTCGATCTTGAGTTCGCACACGAAACCGCAGCCGCGCTCGCCCAGCGCTTCGCGTACCCGAGCGAGCCACGCGTCCAACTCAGCCAGGTCCATCGCGTTATCGAGCGAGTACATGCGCTGTGAATGGGCAACCGAGTCGAACTGTTCGCTCGGCGGCGCTCCCACACGCTGTGTGGGTGACTCAGGCGTCACGAGCTCGGGCCACGTCGACTCGATCCGCTGAAGCTCGCGCAGCAGGTCATCGTACGCTGCATCCGAGAGTTCGGGAGTGTCGAGCGCGTAGTAGAGATATGCATGATGTTCGATCTCGCGACGCAGTGCTTCGGCCCGCGCGGAGGCGGAGTCCCGGTTCTCGGGAGTGACCATCTCTCTCCTAAACCCTACTCGTCGTTCTTAAGCTTCTGCACGTGGACGTCGCCCACGGAGTACACCACGGTCTCGGGCACGAAACGATTCAGACGCTCGGCCTCGTATATCCACACGTCGGACATCATGACCTTGAAGTATGTGCCAGCGGGTCCGCCCTGAGGCTCAACCGTGACCTCGTTGGCGAGATATGCACGGAGTTCCGTTTCCACGTAGTACGTGAAGACGCGTGCGGCGTCACGGTACTCGTTGTAGAGCGCAAGACGGCGATCCGCCTCGTAGATATCCAACTCATCGATGCTGTCCATCGAAGACACTCCTCATCACGTTCGAATGCTATGCCTCATTCTATCGTGCGCGCGAAGAAAATGGGGCGATACGAACGGGTCAACTCAACGATGTCAGCCGAACGTTACCCCATGCTCCGATATGCCCATCAATGGTGGCGAGCACACCCAACACGCC
>DFBG01000069.1:4572-9504 GCA_002367305.1 Actinobacteria bacterium UBA3086
CCAGAGGACGTGCACACCGCTATCGGCATGAGGCCTCCACGAATCTGGAGTCCCACCTCGGACACGCCCTCTGCGCCAGCCCAGAGAGCGACCGTGCGATCGACCATGCCAATGAGATACGTATCGCCACCGTTCTCAACGATCACCTCGGGAGAGAACTTGGCCAGCCCGTACGCGACGTGCTCCGCGATCATGCCCGCGACAGCCGCCATGGGACCGACGCGCGCGAGTTTGGCCGCGTCGGCCATACGCCTTATGTTTTCCGGCGCTTCATCCGGGACGTCGTACGGAACGAATGTCTCGGCGAATCGGGGGTGATGACGGATGAAGTTCTCGAGCTCCCAGCGCGCCTGCACCACCAGGTCCTCGGCCTCATCGGTCAGATCCCTGAACGCGCAGACCTGCAGATCCGTCTCCTTGATCGCAACCTCGAAACTCACAAGGTCATCCGACTGGACGGCTCGGCGATATGTTCTGGGTTCGAAAGTCATACCTTCATATTCCCCCCGAGCGACCACAGGTGCAACACTCCAATCATCGTCGCCCGACCGCAATTCATCGTGGGGCCGAGGTGTTGGGGACGCGGGGGTATAGACTGGATAGAGATGATTGCTTCTTCCATAGAAGGAGATAGGTATGAGGGGAATGCTCAAACTGTGCGTGGAGATGGACGTCTTCGCCCACGAGACCTACGCCAAAATGGCCGAAGCGTGCGAGAACCCCGAGCTCGTCCAAGTGTTCTCGCGAATGGCCATTGAAGAGCAGAGCCATGTGGGTTGGTGGACCGATCTCATCGAAGCATGGGATCAGGGTCTCATTCCCGACATCGTCAACGACACCGACTCCGTCGAGCACCATATGCAGGGTCTGCACTTGGAGCTCCTGAATGCCGTCTCTGGTGAAATATCCGACCTCTCCTCTGACGAAATGCTCGATCTGGCCGCCCGCATGGAGTTCTTCATGCTCGATCCCGCTTTCGGCGAACTCATGGACCTCACCGAGCCAGGTGGCGCCAAATCGCACAAGCACGCATACTCGCGGCACCTTGACCGCTTGGTGAACGCGATCGAGATGCATTACAGCCGCAGCGATCTCGCTCGGTTCCTGGCTCACGTCCTTCGACGCGCGTGGAAGGACAATCTCGCGCTCTCCGCGTACGCCAGCCGTGACCCCCTCACCGCCCTCTATAACCGCCGAGGAATGATGGCCCACCTGCGCCAATGGGTCTCTTGGGCGCAGCGCTACGACCGTCCGCTCGCTATCGCACTGGTCGACGTCGATGACTTCAAGTCCATCAACGACACGCACGGGCACGCCGTCGGCGACATGGCTCTCCGGGTGATAGCCGACGCGATCGGCAAAGCGGTTCGTGGCTCGGACATGGTCGCGCGCTACGGTGGCGACGAGTTCGCCATTGTCGCACCCGAGACCGATGCGGAGGAGCTGGAGAAACTGCTCGAGCGCATCGTGAACACGGTGCACGACACCGATCTCAAGGACTGGGACAGCTCCAGGATCAAGCTCTCCGTCAGTGTCGGCGGTGCCGTAGCCAGCGGCCACCTGATCGTCGAACCTGACGCAGATCGTCTGCTCGCCGCCGCCGACATGAGCCTCTATGGGGCAAAAAGCGCCGGCAAGGACCGCCATGGCGAAACGATCGTCTTGGGCGAGGAACCGGTCACCAACTAAGCGGCGTACGTACCCGTATGAGATCGCCCTATTCGGCGAGCATCTCCCCGGCGTGGTAACTGCTGCGCACGAATGGCGCAGAAGCGACGGCGTGGAACCCCATCTTGTAGCCCTCGCGCGCAAGGTGCGCGAACGTCTCAGGCGGAACGAACTCAGTGACCGGCAGGTGCTTGGGGCTGGGGCGCAGATACTGACCCATGGTCAGCATGTCGCATCCTGCCTCACGAAGATCGCGCATGACCGCGAGCACCTCTTCAACACTCTCTCCCAATCCCAGCATGAGGCCCGACTTGGTGGGGATATCCTCCCCTCCCTGCTCGGCCGCCCAGTGCTTGACTCGCTTGAGCACTGCAAGAGAGCGCGCATAGTCCGCGCCGGGACGAACCTCAGCATAGAGCCTCGGCACCGTTTCGAGATTGTGATTGAACACGTCCGGACGTGCAGCCGCGACGGTGTCGACGTCGGCCAGCGATCCTGCGAAGTCGCTCGTGAGCACCTCTACCGTGGCGCTCGGTACCGCTTCACGCAGTGCCTCTACGACCGCGACGAAGTGTGCCGCGCCTCCGTCGGCCAGATCGTCCCGCGTGACGGTGGTGACCACCACATGCTTGAGCTCCATACGTGCTGCAGCCTCCGCCAGACGAGCGGGCTCGCCGGGATCGAGAGGCGCAGGTGTGGCGGTGTCCACGGCGCAGAAGCGACAGCCCCGCGTGCAGGCGTCGCCCATGATCATGAACGTGGCCGTGCCGCTCGCAAAGCACTCACCACGATTGGGGCACTTGGCGGACTGGCACACCGTGTGGAGGTTGAGCTCAGTCAGCAGGCCCTCGACCGCATTCGCCTGTCCTGGAGTGGCTATAGGCCGTCGCAACCAGGGCGGCAGTCGTTTGGATGATGTTCCGTGCTCGTACGCCACGCGAACTACACGCCGCACTTGGCGGTCGCGTCGGCACACGCCATCTTGATGACCTCGGAGACCGTGGGATGTGCGTGCACGGTATGCGCGATGTCCTTGACGGTGAGAGCGTGCGCCATGGCCAGAGAGACCTCGTGAATTGTCTCCACAGCATGTGGTCCGACTATCTGGCACCCGACGATCCGACCGGTGCCCTTCTCGGCGACGATCTGCACGAACCCGTCGGCCTCGCCCTCACCGAGCGCCTTGCCGTTGGCAGCGAACTTGGACACGGCCTGCACCGCGTCGATCCCCCGCTCCTTGGCCGAGTCGCGCGACGAACCGACGACCGCGACGTTAGGGAACGTGTAGACACATGCCGGGATGCAATCGTAGTTCAGAGAGGACAGCTTCGCCTCGGCACCCACGGTCGCGAGTTCGGCTACGGCATTACGAGCCGCCAGCATGCCTTCCTCTTCGGCCACGTGCGCGAGCATCATTCCGCCGATGAGGTCGCCGATCGCGTATACGCCCTCAACGTTCGTGCGGAAGTACTCGTCGACCTTCACGGCCGCGCGATCCATCTCAATACCAGCCTCGGGGAAGCCGAGTCCTTCGGAGAGCGGCTTGCGCCCCACAGCTGACATGACGATCTCACTCTCGATGACGCCGCCACTGCGCAGAGTCGAGCGCATGCGCTCGCCGACGCGCTCGATCGAGTCGACGGCGTCGCCCAGATGGAACTCCACACCCATCTCCTCGAGCGACTTCTGAGTCTGCTTGACGACCCGCTTTTCGTTGCCGGGCAGCACCTGCGGCATGAGCTCGACGACCGTGACCTTGCTGCCGAACGCCGCGTACGCGCAGGCGAACTCAAGACCTATGACACCGCCACCGATGATGAGAATGTTCTTGGGAATCTCAGAGAGGGAGACGGCCTCGTCGCTCGTCCAAACTCCCTCCATGTCGTGGTCGATGGTGGGAAGCCTGAAGACCTCGGATCCGGTAGCGAGGATGATCGCGTCGGCCTCGACGGTCGCCGTACCGCCCTCGCCCAGCTCGACCTCGACGGTCTTGGGCCCAGAGAGACGACCCACGCCAATGAGCACATCGACCTTGAGACGCTTGGCCGTTGATTCGATCTGGCCGACGAGCTCATCAACGACGCCTTCCTTGCGGACGCGGAGTCGATCGACGTCGACACTTGCAACTTGTGCGTGGAGGCCGAATTCCTCGGCATGACGGGTGTCGGCTACGATGTGCGCCGAACGCAGAATGGTCTTGGTGGGGATACAGCCCCAGTTGAGACAGGTGCCGCCGAGACGACCCTTCTCGACCAGAGTGACTTCGGCTCCGTTCCGAGCCGCTTCGAAGGCTGCGGCATAGCCGCCGGGCCCACCGCCGAGTACGCAGATACGCATGAAGTCCTCCTGAGAACCGTTGCCCAAGTAACGCAAATGCTCAGAGATTCTACCACCTCTGAGCAAAGGGAACGGGATGTACGGAACACACTCGCTATCGAGTACCTATCAACAGCCGATGCGATTCTTGACCTCAGTGACCAACTTGCGGCTCACCGGAACCTCGGTGCCTTCGGCGTCGTCCAGAACCAGCTTGAACGACGACTTGCTCGCCCAGTGGTAACCGCGGACCGCACTGAGCCGCACGATGTATGACCTGTGCACGCGCATCATACCGGGAATCTCACGAGCCTCGATCTGCCCGAGTGAGAGCCTGCCCAGAAACCGCGTGTCATACGAATGCATATAGGTGTAGTTGCGCACGCCCTCGATGTACACGATGTCCTTGGCATCCAGGAACCGAGTTCCCGAGTCAGCGACCACCGGAAGACGCATGTCCTCATGCCCTTCCTCCGGCCTGATCCGCCTGAGCAGCGCCTCGATCCGACAGCGGAACTCACGCACGCCGAAAGGTTTGGAGAGATAATCGTCGGCGCCCAGAGTGAAGCCCTTGACCTTAGCGTCCTCGGTGCCCTTGGCGGTGAGCATCATGATGGGGAGTCGCGCATTGGCAGGGTTCTCACGGATGCGACGAAGCGCTTCCCACCCGTCGACCACGGGCATCATGACATCGAGAACAACGATGTCCGGCCGGTTCACCGCGACCGACTCGGCAACGGTGGATCCATTGGACAGAGTAACGACACAGTATCCATCGTTCTGCAGAAGCGTCCGCAGCCCGCGCACCAAGTCCGCGTTATCGTCCACGATCAAAACGGTTCCCCGTGGTGCAGGCCTGTATGTGTGTCCCGTAGCCTCTGCGTCAACCGTCATACTCAGACCCCGTCCCCTGCGTCCACAATCCCGAACACTCTAGACTACTTTCAC
>DFBG01000015.1:0-650 GCA_002367305.1 Actinobacteria bacterium UBA3086
CGTGCGGTCTTCTCAGCGGTCACGTTGGGCGCGATCCTCACCATGGCCGTTTCGTTCATGGGTGGGCCGCGCTTCTTCTCGTTCTCGCGTCTTGCGATCCTGTTGAGCTGGTTCCTGCACAACGGGGTCCTCGTGGGCTGGCGTCTGCTGTTCATGCGAATCGTGTCCATCGAGTGGCCCGAGCAGCGTGTGCTCGTGGTCGGCACGGGTGACGTCGCGCGCGAACTCGCGGTTGAACTCAGGCGCAGGTCGCGCTGGGGATATCGGGTCGTAGGACTTCTCGCTGGTACGGAAGAGGAGCATGCCGCCATGCCCGCCGTCTCCAATGAGCTTCCGGTGCTTGGTGGGCCGACGGAGGCGGTGCGAATCGTGACCGAGCACTCCGTGGATCGCGTGATCGTGGTATCTCCCATAGAACTGCGCGCGCTCGTCGAGGATCTCGCACTGGCGCAGGAATCAGATGTGCGTGTCGATGTCGTTCCCGAGCTCTACGAGATCTTCATCGGAAGCGTCGATGCGCGTATCAGCGACATACCTCTTATGGAGGTCACCCGTTCGAGCGTGCCACCATACATGGTGAGCGCCAAGCGGGCGGTCGATATCATCGGCGCACTGCTGATCATTCTGCTCTTGAGCCCGGTGCTGCTGAT
>DFBG01000015.1:663-1598 GCA_002367305.1 Actinobacteria bacterium UBA3086
GGCAAGGATCTCAGGCCCTTCGAGGTCTACAAAGTGCGCACCATGGTGCGCGATGCCGAGAAGAAGACCGGTCCCGTGCTCGCTGCCGAGGATGATCCTCGTATCACTCCGTGGGGTCGCTTTATGCGGACCTATCGGATCGACGAACTTCCCCAACTCCTCAATATTCTCAAGGGTGACATGAGCTTCGTGGGTCCTCGGCCCGAGCGGAAGTTTTTCGTTGATCAGAATATGGTCGAGATCCCCGGGTACCGCGAGCGCTTCAACGTCAAGCCTGGCGCGACGGGACTCGCGCAGGTCAGCGGTGGCTATGCGACGACACCGGAACGTAAACTCAAGTATGACCTCATATACATGTATCATCGGAATCTGGCGATGGATGCGCAGATCGTGCTCGAGACGTTGCGCGTCGTCCTGACCGGACGTGGAGCACGATAGGAGACTCGCGTGGCAAAGAAGAACAAGAAGCCTGCGGACGGCAAGTCCGGTGGAAAGTCCGTCGGCAAGAAGCCGGTGAAGGGCGCGGCACCTGAGGCCTCCGCCGGCCCCATGAGCATGGCCGAGAGGATCGCGTGGGTGTGTCTCAACGCGATGATCTTCATCGTTCCGCTCGCGATCTCCAATCCGGGCTGGATGCCGTGGGTCGCTGACGGAACGCTTCCGTGGACCTACGATCAGTTCGACATCATCAAGGTCACGTTCCAGCGTGGATTCACGCTGATCGCGCTCGGGGCATGGGGTTGGCACATACTCATGAACGGCGGGCGTGTGCGACGCACCAAGGTCGAGTGGCTCATCGGACTCTTTCTGGGATGGGTGCTCATCACCTCGTTCACTTCCATCCATCCGCCGACGGCAATCTTTGGCAAGTATCGTCGTTTCGAGGGTCTGATCTCGTTCGTCAACTACGCGGCGATCTTCTTCCTGACCGTGCA
>DFBG01000015.1:1654-4371 GCA_002367305.1 Actinobacteria bacterium UBA3086
GTGAGCCTCTATGGTGTCGGGCAGTACCTCGGCATCGACCCGATCAACTGGGGCAACCTGCCCTTCGAGGCCAACCGGGCCTTCTCCACATACGGGAACCCCGACTTGCTCGGTGGGTTCATCATCTTTCCGCTCGCCATCTCTCTCGCTCTCGCTCTTTCCGAGACCAAGAGGAATATGCGGTTCGTGTACTGGTCGGGATTCCTCATCTCGGTTGTATGTTGGATCGTCGCTTTCACCCGTGGTGCGTGGATCGGCGGCTTGTTCGCTATTCTGCTCGTCATCGGACTGGCGTGGCATCACAGCGTGAAGCTCAACGAGGTCGACTACACGTTCATGGGACTCATCGGTGCTGCTGCTGCACTCGTGGTGTATCGAAGCCTTAGTGCGACCAATGCGGTCATGAATGTGGGCAAGCGCCTGTCATCCATCGTCGATTTCGATGGCGGCAGCGCCAAGACACGTTTCGAGATCTGGGAAGCGGCCATCAATGCGATCAAGGATCGGCCCATCTTCGGCTTCGGGGCCGACACGTTCCGTCTCGTGTTCCCTCAGTTCAAGCCGGAGCGCTATGTGGCCGATGCCGGCTACCTCTCCGTGGCCGACAACGTGCACAACTATCCACTCCAGGTGGGTTCAGCGCTGGGCATTCCTGGCTTCCTGCTGCTCTACGGTATCTTCGGCACAGTGGCCTGGAAGTCCGGCCGGATGCTGTTCCGCAAGTACGAGGGGAGTGAGCGGCTCATTCTCGTCGGCTTCTGGGCGGCGTGTGCCGGTTATCTCGCGCACCTTATGTTCGGTCTCTCGGTGACCGGTTCGACATTCCTGCTGTGGGTCTCTATGGCCGTTGTGCTGTCGCCGCTGGCCGTGTCGACGCGCGTCAAGGCTCCTTCGTGGGGTTCGATCGTCGCGGTCTTGCTGGTGGTCGTAGTGGCTGCGGGTTCCATTGGGAACATCACGTATTTTGCGGCAGATCACTACTACCTCCAGTCTCGCGTCAACAGCGGGCAGGGTGACCGGATCGCAAGTATCGAAAAGGCGATCTCCCTCAACCCCTACAACGACATGTATCGGGCTGAGCTGGGAATCGCGCATCAGGAGATATTCATCAGCCAGATCACGCAGGCGATCTCCATGAAGAATGCGGGTGAGGAAGCGACACCTGTGGTCGAACAGGCGTTCTCGAGTTTCCTTAGAGCAGAGGCGGCCATGCTTGAGGCGATCGACTTCGTTCCGGCTGAGTATGACAACTACGTGTTCTTGACGGCCATGTACAACCTGGGCGCTGAGTATCTGGATGCAACCTATCGCGAGAAGGCCGTCGAGATCGGTCTTCGCGGCGTCGAGGTCGAGGAGTTCGGTCCGGCGATCAGATTCCATCTGGCTCGTTCCTACTATCTGGGTGAGCAGTACGATGAGGCGGTGTTCCATCTGACACGTGCTGCGGAGATGGATCCCAAGTGGGCGGATCCTCGTCTTCTGCTGTCCGAGATATACATGAAGACGGGCCGGAGCGAGGAGGCGATCCCGCTTCTGGAGGCTGTTCTCAGCCGTAATCCGAATAGGACCGACGCGCAGTCGATGCTCGATCAGATCGTCTCTGAGAGTGAATCTGCGACCGAGTAGACACGTCGAACCGGATGCCTCGACTGGAGCACCTATGAGTAGCGTGACTAATGGGAATCATGAGCGTGACCTGCCGGCAATGACCGTGCAACGCATCCCGCTCTATCTGCGCTGTCTTCTCGAGGCTCAGGGCGAGCGTTTGACCGTGCTCAATTCCAAGCAGCTGGGAGAGCGTGCAGGAACCAACGCGGCGCAGGTGCGCAAGGATCTTTCGCATCTGGGTGAGCTGGGAACACGCGGTATCGGCTACGACGTCGACGATCTCGTGGTTCACCTCATGCGAAGGCTGGGTATCACGGAGTCGCGATTCGCCGCGATCATTGGTGCCGGCCGGCTTGGGAGCGCCTTTCTGGGTTACCAGGGATTCGTTGCACGCGGTGTGCAAATCGTTGCAGCATTCGATGCCGATCCGGCCAAGGTGGGGATCGAGATCGAGGGTCTGACCGTGAAGTCGATCGACGAGTTCGCTCAGGCTGTTGGGAATGAGGGTATCGAGCTCGTCCTGCTCACGGTTCCCGCAGTGGCTGCGCAGCGTGCGTGTGACGTTGTGGTGGCTGCCGGCATCAAGGCCATACTCAACTTCGCTCCGTGTACGCTGTCTGTGCCGGATGATGTCACGGTTCGCCAGGCCGACGTTGCCGCGGACCTGCAGATACTCTCATTCCATCTGAATCGCGCTTCCTCGGGAGGGGAGACCCGGTGAAGGAGGATCCTCAGAACGAGATCGACGTCGACTCGGACGTTGATCGTGACTCGGACGCCCATGTCGACGGGGAGGGTGTCCTCGACACGGACGCTGCCGCCACCGAAGAGTCTGACTCTGACGATCTGGTTCCCACGTGGCTCGCGGTACTCGTTCTCATTCTGTTGCTCCTGGTCGTTGGATTCGGGGGATACCTCGTTCGGGGCCTGTTCACGGACGACACACCGGTCACGCCGGAGTCGCAGGAGATCTCGAAATGGGAAGAAGCCGTAGCTCTCGACCCTGAGAATACTGCCGCGAATCTCGCGCTAGGCTTTGCGTATCAACAGGACGCGCAGTATGACCGCGCGCTAGAGTACTACGACATCGTTCTCGAGTCCAAGCCACG
>DFBG01000015.1:4463-7845 GCA_002367305.1 Actinobacteria bacterium UBA3086
CTGGGGGAGTACTATGCATCGCTTGAGCATTATCAGTCGCTGATAGCGGCGGTTCGACCTGCAGTGGTCGAGCACCCGGAGATGGCGGATTTGCAGTATCTCATGGGGCTTGCGTATGAGAATCTTGGTCATCCCGATTGGGCCGAGGCGCGGTATCGATATGCGTTGGAGTTCTACCCCGACATGCAGGAGGCCCGCTCTGGGCTGGAACGGCTTGGAGTCCAACCGTGAGTGACGAGAAGACAAAGAAGGCCAAGGGCATCCGGCTCTCCAACAAGCACGCCTTCATTGCCCTGGCGATAGCGCTGAGCGTCATGCTGGTCGTGCTGATCGCCGTGCTCGTGTCCACTCTGCCGGACAATCCGCTCGCGCCAGAAGCCGCGGTCACTCAGGCAGGCGTGGACCCCGTTCTGACTCTCTCCGGTCCCGGCTCCGGTGATGCTCCCGTCTTCGACCGCCCCCTTGGTGTCGCTTTCGGTGAGAATGGTCGGGTGTACGTTTCGGACACCGGCAACAACCGTGTGTGTGCGTTCGACTCCCAGGGTGTATTCCTTTTCGAGTTCGGTGGGTTCGGAGTTGCCAAGCCACTTCAGGGAATCCAGTCCACATGGGATCCCGGAGAGCTCAACTTCCCGGCAGGAATCGATGTCGGGCCGGATGGCAACGTGTACGTTGCTGACTTCCGCAACGACCAAGTGCAGGTCTTCACTGCCGATGGTGAGTTCGTTCGCGCTTTTCCTGACCCGCAGTCGCCGGTGGGCAAGGGGAGTTCAGGACAGGATGGCACGGGGGTCGCTGCAACTGATGTCGAGGTCGATGGTGACCTTGTGTATGTCACCGACCAATACCAGGTCATCGTGTTCACGACGGAGGGTGAGTTCGTCGAGCAGTTCGGCAAGCCGGGCGTAGAGGTGGGCAGTATGGACCACCCCAATGGGCTGGCTGTGGCGCAGGATGGGACACTCTATGTCGCCGACTCCAACCATAATCGGGTCATGGCGTTCGATTCGGAGCGAGAGGTCATCTGGACACTCGGTGATCCGCAGGGTTTCTCGGCAGAGCAGTCGGAAGCGGTGTTGGAGCTACCCCGCGGCCTTGCGGTTGATGACGAGGGAAACATTCTCGTGGTCGACACGTTCAACTTCTCAGTCGTGCGAGTGTCACCGGATGGCGTTGTGCTTGACACCTTTGGAGAGCGAGGGACCGAGGCTGGTCAGTTCAACTTCCCCAATGACGTGGACGTGCAAGGGGAACTCCTTCTGGTCGCCGACAAGGAGAATGATCGAGTGCAAGTGGTAAGGGTCGTTAACAAATGATTCTGCGACACCTTGTAGTGACAGGGTGTGGCACGTACAATCGGATGATGATGGAATGAATGTACGCGCGGTCATCCGAGTACCGCAGTTCTTCATGGAATCGGGTGAGAGTTTGCGGGTGGTTCGACTCATTCTGGGAACCATGCTGGCGTTGGCCTTGATGGCCTCGCCTGCTTTCGCGTTCGACGAAGTCGGTTCTAGCACGGACTGCGTCAGCTGTCACGGGACGAGTCCGGTCGCTGCGGATCGCAAGGGTCCTCATGGTGGCTACACGACTGGAACGAACAAGTGTGCAGCCTGCCACTCCGTTCACGTCGCACCCATCGGTGTCATGCTGCTTCCGGCTGCGACCATCAAGGCCACGTGTGAAACGTGTCATGACGGGACCGGCGGCCAGGGTGTCTACGGCGTTCTGACCGCCCGCGGGGTCACCCCCGGACAGGCGCATCGTGTCGAGCAGACCAATATCATTCCTGGAGGGGCCGCCGACGGCACCGATCGTACAGCGACCTTCTCCGCATCGGGCGGCAATCTCACGTGTAGCGACTGCCACAGCCCGCATGATTCGAACACGGTCGCCGCGTTCACTGGAGATCGCTGGCGCACGGATAGCGACGCCACTTCTTCCACCATCACCAGCAATCGCCTGTTGCGGCAGACTCCTGTGAGCGGCACTATCACCACAACGGTCTACGGTTCTTCATGGTGCGGCTCCTGCCACACGGGTCGGCTGTCGGGGTCCGCTGGAGTCGTCAATCACCCGGTCGAGACTGAGACTGCCGGGTTCAGCTACGAGTACATCCCGCGGGTCACCGCTGCGGGCGCCGTCACTACTGAGATGGGTTCGCTCGGTCAGGCCAATCGTGGATACGTCATGCCCATCACCCGTACGACCGATCAGGACGGCCACTACCCGATCTGCATGCAGTGTCATGAGGACACGCGTAATGTGGGCGACGTATCGTCGGGCACGTTGGCGGGAGACGGCTCCGAGGACTTCACAGTTACGGATGCCGACGGCAATTCAGGGACGGACAACCCGCGCTTCCAGTCGTTCCCCCACGAGAGTGAGAACGCATATTTCCTGGTTGAGTCGGCTGACGACCTCTGCCTCAACTGTCACGTTCCACCCGGCTAGGGTTCCTCGGGCAGAGCTTTTGAGAGGATAGCGATGAGACGATGCAGGGGACACGCGTGCGTGGCCCCTTTTCTGTATCTGAACATGTCTTCTCGCAGCGGCAACTTGGGCGCAATGTGTGACCGCGGGTACAGAAAGACTGAACGAACATGTCGATAACGATGAAGAGTGGGTGTGCTGATTTCGTGCTGAGTATGCGTAAGGGGAGGTCCTTGTTGTGAGTGCGAACCTCAGATTACGATCTGTGGTGGGGGTCGTCACTGCTGGAGTGTTTCTGATCTCCGTTCTTGTCGCTGCATCCATCGCAGGCGCCGCGAGCGTTCCCGTGATCATCGGCGGTCACGCACCTGAGACGCCTGCGGTCTCGGGCGACAGGGTCGTATGGGCGGATAACCGCTACGGCTCCTACGACATCTTCGTGTATGACGATTCCTCAGGCATGACGACTCGTCTCACGACTTCTGATTCCGACGAGATCCAGCCCGCCCTCGACGGCGACACCGTCGTGTACGTGGGGTACGGCGATACGGGTGCGGACATCTACGCCCACGATCTCGGGAGCGGTACGACGCGCGTCGTCTGCAGTGCAGCACTCGACCAGGTGAATCCCTCCATCTCCGGTGACCGTGTGGTGTGGGAGGACTATCGCAACGGCTACAATCCCGGCATCTATTCGTTCGATCTGCAGGCGGGGACCGAGATGCGGATCGACTCAGGCTATGCCGTCTACAAGATCCGTCCGCGAATCGTCGGCGACATCGTGGTGTGGGAGGACTACCCCTCAGGCAAGGCTGGACATGCTGACGTGCGCATGTATGATTTCGCGACCTCCGCCAAGACCACGATCGCTGGAACGGCAGTGCATGAGCGCGCTCCATCCACGGACGGGCGATATGTCGTGTGGGCGCAGTCCGCTGACGGCGGCTCC
>DFBG01000015.1:7875-8494 GCA_002367305.1 Actinobacteria bacterium UBA3086
CATAGCCGACGGAATGGTGTACTGGCTGGACAACTCCGGCGACCGACGCACGCACGTGGACGCCTACGAGATATCGTCGGGCGATTTTGCTCCCTTCGACTCGTACGGCGTCAGCAGTCTCACGGGATTCGTGGCGTCAGGCGACAGTAGGGCCTGGCTTGAGCGCGTGGGTGAGCAGTGGCAGATACGTGCGCAGCTCGCGCCCGCGGCAGCACCGACGGCTTCGTTCGCCGTTATGCTTCCCGACACGCCCGCTTGGACGCCGTTCCGGCTCGCGCAACTCGCCATCGGGGACGATCGCGTTGTGCCTGAGATCGAGTCACTCTCTGTCGATCCAGGTGAGACTCTGGTCGATCCTGAGATCACGGTCGTCGTCTACTTCTCGGAGCCGCTCGATCCGGCATCGGTCACCGCAGATGCTGTGTCTCTGCGTGACTCCAGCACCGGCGCGGTCGTCGATACGAGTATTCGATACTCTGCGCTTGCGCGGGCGATCTCCGTGGATCCGGACGCAGTCCTCGCTCAAGGCAGCTACACGCTGTCGATTACGGATGATATCGCCGACGCTGCAGGCAATCTGCTTGGCGACGAGACCCAAGTGACTTTCTCCACGATCACG
>DFBG01000148.1 GCA_002367305.1 Actinobacteria bacterium UBA3086
CTCGCCGATATCTGGATCACCGTGACCGGCGACGTGCACACCATCGACAAGCACCACTTCGAGGTCATGAAGGATGGCGCCATCATCTGCAACTCGGGCCACTTCAATGTTGAGATAAATATCCCCGCGCTGCGTGAGATGGCCGTTTCCGAGCGTGAGGTTCGTCCGCTGGTCGAGGAGTTCACCATGACCGACGGTCGTGTGATCTATCTGCTCGCTGATGGTCGTCTGGTCAACCTGTCTTGCGCCGAGGGTCACCCCGCGAGTGTCATGGACATGAGCTTCGCCAACCAGGCGCTGGCCGCTGAGTGGATGGTCAAGAACGCAGCTTCTCTGGCACCCGGTGTGCATCCGGTGCCCGCCGATATCGATGCATCCATCTCGGCCCTCAAGCTTCAGAGCATGGGTGTCGCAATCGACGTGCTCACCGCTGAGCAGGAGGCGTACTTGGCTTCCTGGCAGGAGGGTACGGTCTAGTACTGCAGATTCGACGTAGATTCCCACGCATTTCAAGGAGCGAGCATGACTGACAAGGACATCCAGGACGCCCCGCAGGACGATTCGAGCCAGAATACAGCCGGCGAGCCCGTCGGCGCTGATCGACTTCCTCGCACCATATGGTGGGAGGATGACAGCGTACGGCTGATCGACCAGTCGAGGCTGCCGCTCGTCGGCGACATACTCCAATGCGACACGCACGAGGGTGTGTGTTGGGCGATCAAGGGTATGGCGGTCCGTGGGGCACCGGCTCTGGGTGTCGCAGCCGCTCTGGGCGTCGCTGTCTGGGCGCAGAATGAAGCGGGCGAGATCGAAGAGATGCAGCAGTTCCTAGACGAGATGGGCAAGGTCGTCGAGGCCATCACCCAGACTCGCCCGACTGCCGTGAACCTCTTCTGGGGTGCCGAGCGCATGCTCGTACTCGCATATGACAACAGAGACCTGTCGTTGTCGGAGCTCAGGGCACTGATCGTTCAGGAGGCCAAGAACATGGTCGCGGAAGACGAGGCGCGCAACCGCGCTCTCGGACTTCACGGTGCCGAGCTCCTCGAGCCAGGCTCCAAGATCCTCACCCACTGCAACGCCGGCTCGCTTGCCACTGCGTTCTTTGGCACTGCGCTCGGCGTGATCTTCAGCGCACACGAGCAGGGCAAGATCGAGCACGTGTGGGTCGATGAGACCCGACCTGTCATGCAGGGCGCGCGCCTCACCGCGTGGGAGCTCATGATGGCGGGCGTGCCGTGTGCGCTCATCACCGACAACATGTCGGCGAGCATCATGCGCGGCGGGGGCGTCGATGCGATCGTGGTCGGCGCGGATCGTATAGCCGCCAACGGTGACACCGCCAACAAGATAGGCACCTATGGCCTGGCCGTTCTGGCCAAGCAGCACAACATTCCGTTCTACATCGCTGCCCCGACATCCACGGTCGATCTCACGATCGGTTCCGGCGATGAGATCCCCATCGAAGAGCGTGATCACGATGAGGTCACCGGCGTCACGTGGTCCGCGGTGCTCGAGGCACCATCTGCCGAGGAGACGCGCGTCTTCGATGCGCTCACAAAGGAGTCGGCGCACGAGTTCGGATTCGGTCGGGGCCACAAGTTGCAGGTGAGCCGCAAAGGCGGAAGCTTCCAGTTCGATGGATGGGCACGCATTGCTCCCGTGAACGTACCCGTGTTCAACCCCGCGTTCGATGTGACACCTGCGGAGTTCATCACCGCCATCATCACCGAGCGTGGAGTGATTCGCCCGGATGCATCAGGAAGCTACGAATTCCCGCTCGGTGCCATATGCATGGGTTCGGGCGGGCTGCACGAGCTTGGGCAGACCACCTAGCAGCGGGGAGCCCGCGTGTTCCTCGAACTAGCGCGTATCCTCCTGGCACTCGTTGCGATCGTCGGCATCGGGTGGGTGCTGCGTGTCTCTGGTCTGGTCAAGTCTGAGGACGCGCGGCCCATCAACAACATCATCGTGTACGTGGGCCTTCCCGCACTCATTTTCCGCGCGGTGCAGCCCGCACAGCTCGAGGCCGAGCTCGCTGGTGTCGCAGCGATTGCCTGGATCACGTTCGGAGTCGTAGTCGCGATCTCGTGGTACGTCTGCAAATTCCTCGGTCTTTCGAGCCGTACGTCCGGCGGCTTCGTGCTCGCTGCTGCGCTGGGTAATACCGGCTACATTGGCTATCCGGTCGCGCAGGAGTTTCTGGGAGATACCGGTCTTGTGCGCGCCATCTTCTTCGACGTGTTCGGCACGGTGATGGCGCTCCTGATCGTCGGGCTCCTCATCGCCCAGCGGAAGGGTGCGTCGGACAACGGTCCGGTACGTCCGCTGAAGGAGATACTCACGTTCCCAGCGGTGATCGCACTTATGGCAGGCCTCGCCCTGCGTTGGTGGGATATTCCGGAACCGGTAATGGATTGGTTGGGCGTTCTGTCCAGTCTGGTGGTGCCGCTGATCATGATCACGGTGGGCATCTCGTTGCGTCCCGGGACCTTTCGCAGGTATACGATCCCGCTCACGGTTCTGCTGGCGATCCGACTTCTGTTGGCACCGCTGATCGCTCTCGTCGTGGGGCCGGTCCTGCTGTCGGACTATGATGCGGTACGGCTCGTGGTGCTCGAGGCGGGTATGCCGTCCATGATGCTCACACTCGTGATCGGGGCACGGTTCAAGCTGGACACTGACTTCATCGCGTCGGCGATCCTGGTGACCACCGTGGGGTCCGTCATCACGCTTCCCTTGATGCAGCTGGCCCTGGGGTAGACATCTCGCAGACGCACCGAGAGGGGCGTTGTGGGCATTCTTGTCGAGGGTCTGCGCGAGCTGCTCTGGCCCACCCGCTGCGCAGGGTGCGACCTGCCAGGTTCGCTGCTGTGTGAAACCTGCAGAGAGAGCCTCGCGCTCGTGGACCCAGAGACTGCGTGCCCTCGATGCGGAGCTCCGCACGGCTGGCTCGTGTGTACCGAGTGTTGGAACTCGGAGTTCCCATTCGTCGATGCAGTGAGTGCCGGCCTGCTCCAACCGCCGTTGTCTCGCATGGTGGTTCTGCACAAAGACTCTCATGAGCGCCGACTCGCCGGCGTGATGGCCGAACTGCTCGTCGTCCCTGTGCGCGAGAGGGAGTGGAAACCTGACGTGGTGTGCGGTGTTCCGGCGAGTCGAGCAGCAATCTCCCGACGCGGTTTCGATCATGGGGCGGCGCTTGCTCAGGCGTTGGCATGTCGCATGGACCGTCCTTACGAGAAGTTGCTCACACGCGAGAAGGTGCTCGATCAGCGCGGCCTCGGGAGGGACGACCGCGCCGCCAACGCGCTTGACTCTTTTGCGCTCTCGGGACAGACGATGGGGCGTGACATTCTCGTTGTTGACGATGTGTTCACCACCGGAGCTACACTCTCGGGGGCCGCTGCGGTGCTTATGGCGGCAGGCGCGAGTCGTGTGCGGGTAGCGGCCGTCGCGCGCGTGTGGTGACTGTGAATGATCAACCGCACAGCCTCGGCTGCGGGATTCTGCTAGAATCGTCCTCGCTTCCGCCCGGGTCTGTGGTTGCGGATCTTTCGAGGTCCTAGTCCAAGGCAGGTGCGGTCAAAAGGATCCACGTAAACCTCGAGCTTTCGGGTTCGTGTGTGAGCATGGCGCGCCTTAGGGGTAAGTCGTACCGCCCGTCAACGGCCATAAGGGCTGTTCGGGCGAGAGGGTCAGTAGTGAGATCACATCAAGCAAAATCCCCAGTATGCGAGTGTGGGGTCAAATACCAGGTCAGCCGGGCGGAAGCACTGACTTGCTAGGAGGCAGAACATGAAACGCACGATCAGGATCGCATTGGCTCTGATGTTGGCGCTATCGATGATGGCGGTGGTCGGCTGTTCATCCGACTCTGAGCCGGAGGTGGAGACGCCCGAACTCGAAGCGCTCGTTGAGCCCCCGGTCATCGGTGAGGCCGGTGTACTTCGCGTCGGTATAGATCTGTCGTATCCGCCCTTTGGCGGGGTGGACAAGGACATGGAGGCGGGCATCGATGTAGATGTCGCGTCGGTCATGGCGACTGAGCTTGGTCTGGAGCTTGAGACTGTGGATATCTCGCTCGATGAGGCATCCGCAGCGCTGGAGAATGGTGACGTCGACCTCGTGTTCGCGGTTCCGTTCAATGAGGAGTATGCAACCGCCTTTCGGTTCGCCGGTTCGTACGTGACCGACGCTCCCGCGGTGTTCTCCAGCGACGGAGTCGTAGTGGAGATGAACATGCTCGGCGCCATGAACGTTGCGGCGCAGCAGGGGAGCGCAGCGTTCTGGTACCTCGAGCATGAGTACGGCACAGGCTACGTGACCGCATACCCCTCATTGCGTGAGGCTTTCGATGCTCTTGAGGCCGGCGAGGTGGACGCGGTTGCGGGAGACGCGATGGTGGGCGCCTATATCGCGAGAGATTTTGAGGCCATCGCTTTCTCCATGCAGCTCGACACGGCGGTTCCCGTGGGTGTGGTTGTGGGTAGCGAGGCGATGGAACTTGAGACGGAGGTCCGCGCTCTGCTCGACTCACTGCGTGCCGACGGAGTTCTCGACACCATTCGCTCCAAGTGGGTTGGCGATCTTCCGGAGCTTGAGTTGCCGCAGTAGCGGGCATGCTCTTCTTGTCGTTGGTTGAAGTAAAAGGTGAAAAGAACGACCCGACATTGTGTCGGGTCGTTTGCATAAATATCCGCTTGTGCTCTGCCCAATATCGCATATCAATAGCATGATTCTGCATAAGGAACCCTTCGCCAACACCAGTTGATTCATTTGGTGTAAAGTTGGCATTTCGGAGGCACCTGCGGGTGCCCGAATCAAATGGAGAAACACAAGGAGGAACGATGAACGCACGCAAGATGCTCGTACTGCTGCTGGCGCTCGCTCTCTGCTTCGGTGCGTTCGGTATCGCTGGTTGTTCCAGTGACGATGCCGACACTGAAGAGGAGCCGGTTGCCGAGGAGACCACGGACGAAGCCACGGATGAGGCTGCGGACGAGGCTGACTACATGCTCATCACCGACGGCAAGCTGATCGTCGGCTCGGATACGGCCTACCCGCCGTTCGAGTATATCGAGGGCGACGAAGTCCTCGGATTCGACGTTGACGTTGCTAACGCCGTCGGCGACGTGCTGGGTCTCGATGTCGAGTTCAAGACCTACAACTTCGACGCTCTTATCGTCGGCGTTCAGGGTGGCACCGAGTTCGACATGATCGCTTCCGCCATGACGATCACCGAGGAGCGTGAGGAGTCCATCGACTTCTCCACGGCCTACATCGACTCCAACCAGTCGCTGGCTGTCGCGAACTCCTCTGAGTACACGGCCCTTGCTGACCTCGTCGGCGAGAAGATCGGTGTCCAGTCTGGTACCACTGGTGAGGAGTACGCGAACAACAACCTCCCCGAGGGTGCCACGGTGGTTCCGTTCGAGAACATTCTGCAGGCCATGCAGGCCCTGCAGACCGGTGAGGTGGCTGGCGTCCTGAACGACCTGCCGATTTCTGCGGACATCGTCAAGGATGAGTCTCGTGAGCTCAAGCTCGTCGAGGAGATCACCACCAACGAGCAGTATGGTTTTGCATTCAGCGAGGACAACACTGGTCTCCGCGATGCAGTGAACGATGCTCTCGATGCCATCATTGCTGATGGTACGTACGACGAGATCTACAAGAAGTGGTTCGGCGAGCGTCCGTAATTCGGATTCGTGGAACTTTCGCTGGGGGAGGGTTATCACGCTCCAGCGTGATGTAGTATGGAGCCGATGGCGGCAACGCCGTCGGCTCCATGCGATTCCAGCCGCAACAGAACTCGAGGAGACCTTCACGTGCAACTGAGAATGCGCCGTATTTCGCTGGCCGTGATTGCGATGCTTTGCGTCGCAGCGAGCCTTCCCGCTATGGCGGGTGCCGCTGGATCACAGACGACTATCTCCGCGGATCTCGAGATCACCAAGTTGACCGCTGATGTCGGGGAGATCATCATCTCGATCGATCCCGGCGACACGGACCTCACGCGGGTCGAACTGGTGTTTCCCGACCAGATGGGATCCGACTCGATCAAGGGTCGTGATGTGGAAGTCTCGGTTGACGGTGCGGATGTGACCGTTGCCGAGAGCGCGCTTGAGATCGACTTCTTGGACGGGCTTGCAGGCGCTGACACGATCGAAGTAGTTGTCGCGAACCTCGAGACACCGAGCCCGGGCGAGTATCAACTCACGGGTTCCTCGTTTGACGGAACAACATCGACCGCGCTCGCGCCGGTCACTCTGGCGGTTCCTTCGCCCAATTTCGCTCAGGACGCGGTGCTCTGGATCGAGGATCAGCCGTTCCTGCATCTCTTCTTCTCGCCCGTGATCATCGCCGAGGCGCTGCCGGTGCTCTGGAAGGGCTTCCAGGTCGCGGTGTTCATCCTCTTCTTCGGCTACATGCTGGCGATGCCCGGTGGGCTCGCCATGTCATTCATGAAAATGGCCAAGACTCGCCTGGTGCGTTGGCCGGCCACGTTCTATATCGACGTGGTTCGCGGCACGCCGTTGCTCGTTCAGATACTGCTCGTGTACTTCGGGATCACATTCCTGCCGGGGTACAAGAACTTCATCGATGCGCTCGGGCCGTTCGCGTCATGGTCCTGGCACAGTGTCGACGCGACGCAGTACTACCGCATCATCATCGCGCTCGCACTCAACTCGTCGGCGTACATGGCTGAGATCTTCCGCGCAGGCATCCAGTCGATCCACAAGGGTCAACTCGAGGCTGCGCGTTCGCTGGGAATGACGGTGCCGCAGTCCATGGCATTCGTCGTCATCCCGCAGACCGTGCGACGCATTCTGCCGACGATGATGTCCGAGTTCATTCTGCTGTTCAAAGACACCTCGCTGGCGTTCTCCGTCGGCGTGTTCGAACTTACGCTTCAAGCGCGTACGGTGCAGGCGCGCACATTCAACATGTCGCCGTATATCGCTGCGGCTGGTTTCTACCTGTTGCTGACGCTCCCATTGGGCCGGTTCGTGGCAAATCTCGAGGAGCGTCTTGCGGTTGCTGAAACGGGTCATGGTCCGCAAAAGAAAAAGAGAACGGGCAACCGTTTGTGGTCTCGCAAGCCCGTCAAGGAGAGTGCGTAAGATGACCCAGGCAATGGTCCGTATAGAGAATCTGCACAAGTACTTCGGCAAGCTCGAGGTGCTTCGTGGTGTGGACTTGGAGATCACCAAGGGCGAGGTCGTCGTTATCTTGGGTCCGTCGGGCTCAGGTAAGTCGACGATGCTTCGCTGCGTGAACAGGCTCGAGGAGGCAACGGGCGGCAAGATCTTCATCGAGGATGATGAGATCACCGACCCCAAAACAGACATCAACAAGATCCGCGAACGGGTCGGCATGGTGTTCCAGCAGTTCAATCTGTTTCCCCATCTGACTGCGAAGGGCAACGTCATGCTCGCGCAGCAGAAGGTGCTCAAGCGCACGCGTGACGAGGCGGATCGCATTGCCTGCGAGAAGCTCGATGCTGTGGGCTTGTCGGACAAGGAAGATTCGTATCCTATTCAGCTGTCCGGTGGTCAACAGCAGCGCGTCGCCATGGCTCGCGCATTGGCAATGGATCCGCACGTCATGTTGTTCGATGAGGTTACGTCGGCGCTTGATCCGGAGCTCGTGCGCGAAGTGTTGGACGTCATGAAGAAACTGGCGGCCGACGGCATGACCATGATGGTGGTCACACACGAGATGGGCTTCGCCCGCGACGTGGCCGATCGAGTCATCTTCATGGATGAGGGCGTGATCGAGGAACAGGGTACTCCTGAAGAGGTGTTCGATCACCCGAAAAGTGACAGAACAAAGGACTTCCTAGGTCATATCAAGTAGTTACTACTGGGTATCTTATTAGTAGTGCACTTCACTCACTAGGAGGCAGCCGATGAAGATGATCATCAAGGGTCGGCACATGGCCGTCACAGCTCCCATTCGCGAGTACGCCGAGGAGAAGATTGGACGCACGAGCAAGATTCTGGATCATGAGTCGATGACGACGGAAGTCGAGTTGTATGTAGAGAAGAATCCGTCCATTGAGAACAACCAGGTCGCTGAGATCACGGTGTTCACCAAGGGTCCGGTCATTCGCTCAAAGGAAGCCTCGACAGATATGTATGCCGCGATTGATCTGGCGGCCGACAAGTTGGAGCGTCAGTTCCGGAAGTACAAGGGCAAGATGCAGGACCGGCACTCTTCCCGCTCTGCTACGCAGGCGGCACCTGTTCTCCCTGTGGGGGAGCCCGAAGAGGCTGAGCCCACACTGGTCAAGACCAAGGTCATGGATTTCAAACCCATGACTCTCGATGAGGCCATTTTGCAGATGGAGCTCTTGGGACATGACTTCTTCGTGTTCCATGCGTCGGACAGCGATGCCGTCAATGTTCTGTATCGCCGCCATGATGGAGACTTCGGATTGATCGAGTCTCGCATAGGTTAGTAGGACCATGAATGTCGAGTGGAAGAGACGTCCAATTGGGCGTCTCTTCTCTGTTCCGCGCGGCAATCCGTTAAGAAGTGTGACGTGCATCACCGTTCAAATTCGTTGACATTGCCCTGTTCGGACACCTAGAGTGGACATAACGACAAGGGCGATCCTGCCCGCAGGAGTGCACCGCCCGTTCCATGGAGACGATTGGCAGCATACGTCGAAGCAGGGGGCTCCAGTGGACCAGAGCATCTCGCACGTTCGTATAGAGGAAATCGAAGACACGCTGTGTCAGGTCGCCGAAATCAAGGCGGTCAGGGTTGTTGCGTCGCCCGAAGGACACATTCTCGAGGTGCATGTCCTCGCACTTCCCACCAAGTCTCCCAAGCAGCTCGTCCGTGATGTCGAGTCGACGATCATGGCGCGCTTCGGGATATCGATCGATCACAAGAAGATATCGATTGCTCAGTTGGGCCAGGAGGTCATGCCGTCCAACGGCTCCAAGCCCAAAGATGACCGAGCGAAGATTATCTCTATCCACGCGGCAGTCTCTGGCGTGCACTCCACCGTCACGGTTCATCTTGAGTTGGGTGATGTTGAGTGCGTGGGCGAAGCCACCGGTCCCGCAAGTCAGACCGGGCGACAGCGTCTCGTCGCACTCGCAACCCTGAATGCCATTGAGCAGTACGCCGACGACACCAATAGCTTCGCGCTCGAGGATGTGACGGTGACGCAGCTTGGTCGAGAGCGGGTCGCAGTCGCATGCGTGGCACACGTGTCTCCTCTGGGCGAGCAGACCTTTGCGGGTTCTGCTCTTGTGAAGCAGAGCGAGAAGGACTCAATCGTCCGAGCTACCCTTGACGCCATAAACCGGCGGCTCGGAGTCTTGAAAACAACATAATCAAAGTTTGGACCAACGCCGTGGAACTCGGTTTGAACACTGTACGCATACGAACGAGCGGAGCGGACAGAGTTCTTCCATTACTAGCGGAATGGGAGAAGACCATAGCTTTCGACAGGGGGTCTTCTCATGAAGCGAGTTATCATTCTGCTCAGCTCTCTCGCCGCGGTTGTTCTCAGCGGTGGAGCG
>DFBG01000028.1:0-190 GCA_002367305.1 Actinobacteria bacterium UBA3086
GGAGGATCGCACCACCATCACCTCGTCTGTACCGAGTGCGGTCGTGTGGCTCGGACCTCATGTCCTCTCGACGATTCAGCCACATCGTGGACACAGGAGATCGGCTTCAAGATCACCCATCACGACGTGACCCTCTACGGAGTCTGTTCAGAGTGTCAGGTCGACCCATCAGTGAGTGATGCCTGATGTC
>DFBG01000028.1:259-1937 GCA_002367305.1 Actinobacteria bacterium UBA3086
CTTGGCGTGGTGAGCGCCTTGGTGTTAGTCGCCATGTCGACAGAAATCGTCCCTCTGGCCTATCACATGAACCTCACCGTCATCGCAGGAGCCCTGCTGGGGCCGGTGTTGTCGGTGATCGCCGCATTCATCGTTCAGGTCATTCTCGCAATGTTGGGACATGGCGGCGTCACCGTCGTCGGGCTCAACACGCTGATCGTCGCGCTTGAGATGACCGTTGGTTGCATACTCTTCAGGAGTCTCATACGTATCCTTGGACGCCCCCGCGTGCGCCCGGTTGCCGCGATATCGACCGTACTCACCCTCGCCCTCAGCACGACCGCACTTGTCGGCGTGGTGTGGATCGGCGGCAGCGGGGCCACGCAGCGTGAGACTGGCGCGCTCGATCCCCAGACGCTGCGTTTTGAGAACCCTCTGTCCGAGGGCGCGATCTCCAATCGGCTGTTCTCTGGTGGAGAAGACCACGGACATGAGGAAGAGGCAGACGACCATGAAGCGAGCCTGAACGTCAAAAGGTTCGCGACAGTGGTCTACACCTTGGGTCCCCTGGGATGGCTGCTGGAGGCGCTCATCACTGCGGGGATTCTCGGTTACGTGGCGCGCGTGCGGCCCACCCTCGTGTTCGAAGGTGCCCTCGCTGAAACGCGGCATACGATCCCCGGTGACGAGACGGGAGGCCGATAGCATGCACATCGGTTCCGTCGATGAGTCCGCGGTGCTGGGCCGCTCGTGGCTTCACACCGCCTCCCCCAATGCGAAGCTGATATCTCTCGCGCTCATGCTCGGTGCGGTGGTCACGACATGGAACGCTCTCGTGGTCGCATCGCTCGCACTCCTGCTCATGGCCGTGGTCACGTCGACCGACCTCAAGCCACGGCTGGCCTATGGGCTGGCCGCATATCCGGCGATATTCGCTGTCGTTTTCGCGCTCTCATCGGCACCGAATGCACTGACGGGCACGGTGATCGTGCTCAAAGCGGTCGTCGCCGCGCTGGCCGCGGTCATCGTTGTGCTCACCACGCCCTATCCCCAGGTATTCGCACCGATCCAGTGCATCACTCCGAGCGTCGTGGGCGACGCATTGCTCATGACCTATCGCTCCACATTCCTGCTGTTGGAGAAGTTCTCGAACCTCATGCGGGCCGTGAAACTGCGCTCCGGGCTCACGGCGGGCCACCCGATCCGCACCGCCCGGGCCACCACGCGGGCGCTGGGTGGGCTGTTGCTCTACTCATTCGATCTGGCGCAACGAGACTACGACGTGATGCGTCTGCGAGGCTATGAGGGGCATCTGCGCGTCGGGCGTGTTCGCGGACTGTCGCCCCTGAGGGACGCCCTGCTCGTGATCGGCAGCCTTGTCGCGCTGACCGTCAGCGTGCTCATGCGCCTGGCGGCCACCGAACTCAACCCCTACAGCTGGATCGTACCGCTCATACCGCTGACGATCCTGATAACAGCGATCGCACTCAAATGGAGGAACCGATGAGCACCGAAGCTCCCGTGACGACCGACCACGCTGAGGGTCACACCCACACAAGCCGTGAATCCACCCCCAACGAGGTCGTCCTCGTCAGCTGCGTGCAGCACTCATACGAGGATGGCACCGAGGTGCACCTCTGCGGCCTGGACTTCGTGGCGGAGCGCGGTCAGCGTGTCGCCATCCTGGGGCCCAACGGCT
>DFBG01000028.1:2001-3896 GCA_002367305.1 Actinobacteria bacterium UBA3086
ATCGTGCGCGTGTTCGGCGTCGATCCGGCGAGGGATTGGTCCGCCATCCGCAGGCGGATCGGAGTGATGCTCCAGAACGTCGAAGAGCAGCTGCTGGCTCCCACCGTATATGACGATGTAGCCTTCTCTCCTCGGCAGTATGGACTCGCCGAAGAGGAAGTTGCCGCGCGGGTGGATCACGCGCTCAAGGCAGTGGGGATCGAGAACCTGAAGGATCGGGTTCCCCACAACCTCTCAGGCGGAGAAAAGCGCAAGGTGGCCCTTGCTGGCGCGCTGGTGATGGAGCCCGAGCTGCTCGTGCTCGACGAGCCGTTCGAGGGCTTGGATCCCGCCTCACGCGAGACGCTCGTAGAACTGCTGGAGACGCTCGCTCAAGGCGGCGTCACGGTCGTCATGACCACCCACGACATCGACTCCGTAGCCGACCTCGCGGACTTTGCCTACGTGCTCGCTCCCGGCGGGACGATCGCGCTCCGCGGAACGCCGGTCGAGGTCTTTGAACACGCCGACGTGCTCGCAGCGGGCAACATACGTCCGCCGGTGCTGGCCGAGCTCTTCTCAAGTCTTCGCGAGCGCGTGGGAGACGGCCCTGACACCGCATTGACCGTTGAGCAGGCCGTCGATTCGCTGGCGCGCTGGCGTGTGACCGAGTAGGACGAGAGTCCAACCCAACCGGGGACCGCTATACCGGTAGAACGCTACCCGCGCTCTTTGACCGCTGCAGCGAACTGAGCGCCCCACTCGCGTGCGGCGGAGATGTCATTGGCCGTGGGGCGGTACTTCTGCGTGAACGACTCGAAGGGCATCTCGAAACCCATCCCCTGGAGACGCTCATCCATCTGTTTGGTCGCCCCACTGCTCCAACCGTAGGATCCAAAGGTCCCTGCGATCATATCCTTGGGCTTCAGGCCCGAGAGATACTGCAGGTATCCGGCGACGCGATAGAGCATGCCGTGGTGGAGCGTGGGAGAGCCCAGAAGAAGCGCCCGGGCATCCAAGAGCTGATGAGTGATAGTGGCGAGCGATGCTTGGGCCAGATCGAAGACCTCGACCTCCGTGCCCTCAGCGGCCACACCATCGGCGATCGCACGGCCGAGGATGTCAGTGGACCCCCACATGGTGGAGTAGACGACGACGATCTTGTCACGCGTCTCCCCCGCCGTGTGCGAGGCGTAGCGAGCGAGCATGGCGCCGATATCGTCACCACGCCAGCCGACGCCGTGGGACGGAGCGATGACTTTGATGTCCCAGCCGGTCTCTACCACCTTGGTGACCGCCTTGGCCACCATCTTGCCGAGCGGCATGAGGATGTTGGCGTAGTAAATGGAGAGCTCTTCGAGTGCCAGCTCGAGTCCGACCTCGTCGGCGAAACGCTCAGCCGACGCCATGTGCTGCCCGAAGGCGTCGTTGGGCATGAGGACGCTATCCTCGGGACAGTAGCTGAACATGCTGTCGGGCCAGTGGACCATGGACATGGGCAGAAAACGCAGCGTGCGCCCGCCCAGATCGATCACGTCGTCGGCTCCGACTGTGTCGATCGCAAGACCGTCGTGATACTCCGCGACGCCCAGCACGCCTGCGCGCGACGCCACGACCTTGGCGTTGGGCATGGCATCCATGACTGCCCGCAGACCACCGTTGTGATCGGGCTCCACGTGATTGACGACGATGTAGTCAACGTCCGCCGGATCCATCACGGTGCGAACGCGATCCAGGAGCTCGTCGACAAAGGGAAGTTTCACGGTGTCGACGAGTGCCGTCTTCTCACCGCGAACGAGATAGGCGTTGTAGGTGGAGCCACGAGGCGTCTCATAGCCGTGGAAGTCTGCGAGATTCCAGTCGATCGCTCCGACCCACTCGATACCCTCTGAAATGGTGACTGAACGCATGCTCAT
>DFBG01000057.1 GCA_002367305.1 Actinobacteria bacterium UBA3086
CAGACGGGCTCCTGTGTGCGTGATTGATGCAGACTTCACCATCGACTGCGATACCGTGATCATGGCAGTGGGCACGCGGGCCAATCCGCTGCTCTCCAAGGCAGCACCGGACATCGATCTCACCTCTCGAGGCTATATCGTGACCGATGATAACGGCGCCACCACCAAGCCCGGCGTGTTCGCGGGCGGGGACATTGTGACCGGTGCCGCCACCGTGATCCTGGCAATGGGCGCAGGGAAGCGCGCTGCGCAGGCCATGGATGCGTATTTGGGCTGAGAACTCATCGGCGGTTCAGTTATAGTGAGTGGCAGAATGGAGAGATGAACGGTATGTGAACCGTTCGTCAGACTTCCGGGGATGATGCTCGTGACAGAACCGATCAGGGTACTGGTAGTTGACGATGATGCGCTCATCGTCGAGATGATCCGTATGGGCCTCGAGGCCGACGGAATGAAGGTCAATTCCGCTGGTGATGGTGCCGAGGGTATCGAGGTGCTCAACAGGGAGCCCACGGATGTCGTGATACTCGATATCATGATGCCTCGGGTCGATGGCTGGATGGCCCTCATGGAGATCAGAAACAATCCCGCCACGGCGGACATCCCCGTGATCATGGTCTCCGCTAAGACTCAGGATCTGGCTAAGATCCTTGCTTTCAAGCAGGGTGTTCAGCAGTACGTGACCAAGCCGTTCAGCATCATGGAACTCTCGGCTCGCGTGGAGAGTCTCGCGGCCGGTCGACGACGCATGATGGGCGAGACCTCTGCGGCCGGCGAAGGCGACTTCCGCAAGCTGGCCGTGCGCAAGGGCGGGAGGACGGTCCTGCTCAATATCGACGACATCGTCGTTCTGTCGGCTCGCAACAAGTCGACCTATGCGCACACGTATGAGAACCAGTACCTCGTGGATCTCACGCTGGGCGATCTGGAGAAGCGACTTTCCAAGGAGTCGTTCTCGCGGGTCCATCGCAGCTACATGATCAACCTGAACAAGATCAAGGAGATCACCCGCGCGGATGGATCGTACGTGGTGGTCGCAGCGGATCGCGACGAGACGCAGATTCCTGTTGCACGCCGACAAGTGAAGGCATTCCGAGAGGCAGTGGGCATCTGATGCGGGTATCCAGGTACATCATGCGATCGACCTTTTTGGGGATTGCGCTCATAGCGATGACCATTTCACTCACCTTCCTTGGGGCGGAAAGTGCGATCGCTGAACGGACTATCGGCCTTTCATCGGGATCCTTTGACTATCTGCTAGAGCCAGGTAGCGCGGTTGATGGCGAAGTGACGGCTGTCAATACCGGCGATGAGGCGTTTAAGGTGCTGGTGTACACGGCCAATCAGGCCATCGATGCGGATGGGCAGAAGTCGTTCGTCGTGCCAAGCCGCGATGTTGTAGGTTTTCTCGACAGTCCGGCCTCGTGGGTAAGGATAGATATGCCGGCGGAGGCTAAGTCAGTCGGCAACACTCCGTACTTGGAGATGGAACCTGGAGATCGCATACCGGTCGGATTCAGCATCGCCACTCCCGGGGGTGCAGCACCTGGAGACCGCAACGTTGTTCTGTTCTTTGAGATATTCGAATTCAACGATGAGCAACAGGTGAACACTTCGGAGATCACGGGTCGGCTTGGGACACGACTTCAGATTCGTGTGGACGGTGACTTGATCGAACAAATAGATGTTCAGCCGTTCGCGGTTCCGGGTTTCGTGATAGGCAACGTGATTCCATATGATTTCACGGTGACCAACAGCGGAAACATCAACAAGCGGATCAACGTTGACATGGTCCTTCTCGACGGAGACGAGAGAATCGTGTCCGAGAACAGAATCGTGAGCGATACGCCGGTCTACACGGGCGGAACCTATGATGGTGAGGGGGGCATCGAACTTCCGGCGTCCGTCTTTGGCCGCCACGAGGTTGTCCTTACGATGGAGTATCCTGCTGAAGCTGCTGATGGGCAGACGCCTGTGCCCGCTCGAGTGGAGAAATCCCGCACGGTGTGGATCGTGCCAACTTGGGTCGTTTTCGGTCTGGCGGGACTTGTGATTTACATCATCGGCGTCTTCGTGTGGCAGATGGCCAAGCGCGCAGCGCGGAGGCGACATGCACGCGAGAGGGCGGAGCGGCGCCGAGCCGCGACGTCGCGGCGGGGTGGGCGTGCGAATGGCTACTCGAACGACATGCATGAGGATGACCATCGTGCGCCGCGAACCTCGCAGGACTCAGGGGGCGGATCCCACGATGAACTTGACCGCATCGTGCGCTCCAGTCGTCGCGAAGGAGCTGAGGATCGCTCCTGGGGCGATGAGCTCGATGTGAATTTCGACCTGAGGCATCGGTCGAAGGAGTAGCGGATGCTGCCCATTTCCGCTGATCGCGGAAACGAGTGGCCTCGTCCTCGGCCCCGAGGGCTGTCCATGCATGTAGGTCTCAATCAGAAAAGCAAAGAACCCCGCGAACGCTCGCGGGGTTCTTTTCCGTTCATCTTGTGTCGAGATGACTAGTTGGCTACCACCGAGTACTGGACGGTGGCCGTGTGCGCACCAGGAGCGGCGGCCCACGGAATGTTGAGAGTGTAGACATCCGTGAGGCTGTGGTCCCCAACGGCGCCAGCGACGACATCGAGAAGGTCCGTGGAGAGCATGCCCGTTGCATCCGTCTCCACCTTGGTGAGGTCCCACTCCACGTTGGACTTGACATTAACGCCCACATTGGCCGTGGCGCCTGACATCGGATCCTGGGCGCCGAACTGCACTGTCTGCGCGGCGTCCGGAGTGTTCAGGGTGAGCGACATTGCGGAGTTGGCGGTGCAGTTGACGGTTACCGTACCGTCGGCTGGCGCTGAGTACGAAACGATATCGGCAGCCGCGAAGCCGACGATTCCGAACAGCAGCGCGAACACCAAACCTCCTGAAAGAATCATTTTGCGCATATTGACCTCCTCGATTGATGAAAAAATTGTTCGTACAAATCGCTGACACAAGACTGGATCCGGTGTTTTGTGACCCACAATACATTTTTCGGGTTCTGTTTCACCGTTCCGTAGCAGCATCTGACGAAAGGTAGGAAATGGGGGAGCAGCGGTTCTGGACCAGCGATGAAGTAGTGGAATCGTCTACTGAACGACGGTGTACTGCACGGTGGCCACCAACGGAATCGCCGGATTCGTTGTCCAGGGCAGGGTCACCTGATAGGTGTCCACGTAATCGGCAACTCCGGCTGGTTTCGCTCCTGTCGCCGTTCCGGTGACCATGAGGCCCATGAGCACCGCATCGCCTCCGATCGTCCGTGTGATGCTAACGGGCAGGGAAGAGTCGACGTTCACAGTCACATCTACTGGTGGCGATGGTATTCCTGGATCCAGGTTGCCGAACAATACGGCTTGACCCGGGTCCACCGTGGTGATCGTCAGCGTGAGCCATCCGTCCAGAATCGTGTAGTCGGGACCCGCCGCAATCGCTGTGCTTCCAGTTGAGATGCCGTCTAGATCCGCGGTGTAGAACGTCACGGTTCCGACATTGTATGCACCCGGTGTACTTGGGTTGGTAATGCCGCCAACGGAGAGTGTGAACTTGCTGCTGCGTTGCGGCACCGGTGCGGTGAAGTCGATACGTACGGTTTGTCCGGTCACCGTGACGGTTCCCAATGGTGAGACGGCGACGGCGCCGGATACGTCCGTACCCGCAGGGAAGGTGATCTCGACAGCGGGAACCTCCTCTTTGTTCGCCACTCTGAAGTTGCCGAATGTGTAGGTGACATTTGGCGAGGAGATGGTGTCATTGGAGAGGGTGGTCGCCACTTGGCCTTGGCTGGAGACACCGAAGGTGATCGAGGGTGAAGAAGCCAGCACACCAGCGAATGCAAGCAGGACAGCCGCGAGCACGATGCGCAGATGAAACCTATGCTGTATGCGCCTGTGCATCCCACCGCCTCTTCGCGACTGTTGAACTATCCATACAGTATAGACGCAGCAAGCGACGGGCCTGAATGAAGGCTCAGTTCCTCAGACTGTTGAGAGGCGCGGGGAAACGTCCGCCTCGGCGGACGAAGCCGGTGCCGGCCCATTCGCTGACCGACATGATCGGAGCGGTACCCAGGAGGCCACCGAACTCCACTTCTTCGCCCACGGACTTGCCAACGGCGGGTATCAGGCGCGCGGCCGTGGTCTTGCCGTTAATCACGCCGATCGCACAGGCATCCGCCACGATCGCCGCGATGGTCTCCGCTGTGGTGCTTCCGGGAATCGCGATCATATCCAGTCCGACAGAGCACACTGCAGTCATTGCCTCGAGCTTCTCAATGGTGAGGGCGCCCGTTTTGGCTGCGCGGATCATGCCCTGGTCCTCGGATATGGGAATGAACGCACCCGACAGTCCGCCGACCGAACTCGAGCCCATGGCCCCGCCCTTTTTGACCGCGTCGTTGAGCAATGCGAG
>DFBG01000163.1:0-2494 GCA_002367305.1 Actinobacteria bacterium UBA3086
GGCGGGTCCGGAGGGCCTGAGTGCTACAACGCTTGCCGCAATGTCCGAGGCGGGAGTCACCGACGTTGTCGTCCTCGGCGGCACGAGTGCGGTTCCGGCAGCGGTGGAAGGACAGCTCGACACCTCCGGCATCGGCCATGCCCGCATCGCGGGTACCGACCGCTATGACACTGCGCTGCAGATCGCTGACAGCGGCGTGACTGCAGGCCTGTCCTGGGACCGCGTCGCACTCACCTGCGGCACTGACTTCCCGGATGCGCTCGCAGGCGGCGTCATGCAGGGCCACGTCGGCTCGGTCATGGTGCTCACTCACCGCGACGTGTTCGACCCGCGAGTGCGCGATGCTCTCGCCGCCCAGCGAGACATCATCGGCGAAGTTCGTTTCGTCGGCGGGCTGAACGCGGTGAGCCAGGCAGTGCGCGACGGGGTCAAGCAGGTGCTGCGCTAGGGGCAGAATCGAGATAGTGGGACGATCCTCTTGACCGAGAGTGAACCCTCAAAATTCTTACGCGCTCGGCGCCCGAGGGTTTCTTGCGCCGGATTGAACAAGTGTTTAAACTACTGAACATGAGTTCAACGCCGACAGATGACCGCACTACCAAAGCGCGCATCCGCGATGCGGCTATTGAGTGTGTCGCCACGTACGGAGTGGCCGCGACGACTGTCCGCAAGGTCGCCGAGGCGGCAGACGTCGCGCCAGGCTCGGTCATCCACCACTTTGGCTCCATGGAAGAACTCCGCTTCGCCTGTGACACTTACATCGCGGCGTCCATCCGGGAGTACAAGCGGAGTGCGATCGCTCAGGGTTCAGGGGTCGACCTCACCGCTGCGATTCAGAACAGCGATATAGGCTCCATGGGCGGCTATCTGGCCCAGGTTCTCGCGGAGGACTCGCCCACGGTGGCCAAGCTCGTGGACGATCTTGTCGGCGACGCGGAAGTCTACATGGAGCAGGCCGTCGAAACGGGAATGGCACGACCTACCGACGACCCCCGCGGTCGCGCGGCGATTCTGATGCTGTGGTCGTTGGGAGCGCTCGTGATGCACAAGCACATGCAGCGGCTCCTGGGCTTCGACATCACCGATCCGGAGTCTGCTGCGAGCCCTGCACTCGGCGCCTATGCCGCTCCCGCATACGAGATTCTAGGAGAGGGCATATTCACGCCATCCTTTTCCGACAAGGCGCGAGAGGCCTTCTCGGCAATGAGTGAGAAGGATCGGGATGACAAGAAGTAGCGATGCCGCGCGCATCGAAGAGCGATGACCGGTCACTGGGAGAGGAGCCACATGAGCGACAAGATTGCCATCCGGGCAGAGGGTCTCACCAAGCACTACGGCAAGGTTGAGGCGCTTAACGATCTCGACCTGGATATCCGGGCAGGTGAGGTCTTCGGTTTCCTCGGCCCCAACGGTGCGGGAAAGACGACCACCATCCGTACGATGATGGACGAGATCCGGGCGACGTCCGGCAAGGCTTCGATCCTGGGGATGGACACACACACGCAGGCCGTCGAGATCCGCAAGTACATCGGCTATCTGCCGGGCGATCTCGCCATGTACCCCAACCTCACCGGCAAGGACACGATCACGTACTACGCCAACCTGCGCGGAGGCGTCGACTGGAAGTATGTCGATACGCTGGCCGACAGACTCGACGCGGATCTGACCAAGAAGGTGGGAGACCTCTCCTCGGGTAACCGCCAGAAGGTCGGTCTCATCCAGGCATTCATGAGCAAGCCGCAGGTTATCATCATGGACGAGCCCAGCACCGGACTCGACCCGCTCGTTCAGCGGGAACTCCAGAAAATGATGCGTGAAGTGGCCGACGAAGGACGCACAGTGTTCCTCTCGAGCCACACGCTCTCAGAGGTGCAGCGCGTGGCGGACCGCGTGGGCATTATCCGGCATGGCTGTTTGATCGCGCTCGAGACCGTACAGGTGCTCCGGTCCAAGGCCATGCGGCAGGTTGAGATCGAGCTCGACCAGGAGGCGGACATATCGGTGTTCGAAGCCGTTGATGGTGTGAGTGATGTCAGGGCGCAGAACCACCATGTCGTGATGACATTCGGCGGGGACATGGGCGCCTTGCTCAAGGCTGTCGAAGGTTACTACAGCATCGTCGACATCAGTACGCAGTCTGCCGATCTCGAAGAGATCTTCCTCAAGTACTACCAGGATGAGGAGGCGAGCGCCTGATGCTGGCCACGGTATTCGCGAAGACCCTTCGCGATCGCTGGCTGGGCTGGGCGATCGCTTCCGGGGTGCTCGGATTCTTCATTCTCTTCGGCATGTATGCATATGAGGGGCTTGATATCTCGTTCCTTGAGGCCTTTCCCGAGGGCTACAAGTCGGTCTTGGGCCTTGCTGGAGGAATCGACGCCGGCGCGCTCGCTATCAGTGCGATCCAGGGCAGTTATGGATCGATGACTATCGCAGCGATGGCTTTGGCGATGGGCGCTGCCTCGATCGCGGGAGAGGAGCGCAAAGGGACGAT
>DFBG01000163.1:2601-4347 GCA_002367305.1 Actinobacteria bacterium UBA3086
CTCGAGTTGGGTGACATGGATGTCATGGCGCTCAGCACTCACATGCTCGCAAGCAGCCTGTTCTACGGGTTGCTCGCCACCGTTATCAGTGCGGCAACGGGGAACCGCGGTGCCGCGATAGGCGTGACTGTGGGAGTGATGGTCGTAGGCTTCTTGGGAGCGGGGCTGCTACCGATGCTCGATGGTGGCGAAGACTGGGCCAAACTTCTCCCGTGGTACTACTTCAATGGCAGCGACCCTTTGAACAACGGGATCGACTGGGGACATATTGGTCTGCTGCTCGGCTTTGCGGCGCTCTTTGCTGTGGTGGCCGTGGTCAGCCTCAACCGTCGTGACCTCAAGGGTCAGTCGGTGGGCGTGACGATGATCGATCGGCTGCGTGCCAACCCTCTGACCAGAAAGCTCGCAGACAAGCTCGCTGGAGCTGCCAGGGTCTCATCCATTTGGGCAAAGACTGCGTCCGAGCACCAGGTATCGCTCATGGCGGCCTGTGCGTACATGCTGTACGTGCAGCTTCTACTGGGTTGGTTCTGGCGGGCACTGCCTGAGTCCATGTTCGACATGCTCGATGCGATGCCCGAGGGGATGAACGCCATGTTCGCCCTGTTCGGCGGGGGGGACATAGGGACTCCCGCCGGGTGGTTCCAGATCGAGACTTTCGGGATGATGGCGCCGATCATGGTCATGATAGTCACGATATCGATCGGCTCAAACGCGCTCGCGGGCGAGGAGGCCAGGCGCACGATGGGCCTCTTGCTGGCGAACCCGATCTCTCGCTCGCGCATCATCGTCGAGAAGAGCGTCACCATGGTGTTCTACGCGTCGGTCGTCGGCCTGGTCAGTTTCCTGGGGACCTGGGGCGGAGCGCTCGCCGGAGGCATGGAGCTCCCCTTGGGCAACATCGCAGCCATCTGTGCACTGCTCACGTTGGTGGGTCTCGTCGGCGGCGCTCTGGCGCTTGCCATAGGTGCGGGAACCGGCCGCAAGGGAAGTGCGATCTGGGGCGCTGTCGGGTTCATGCTCGTCATGCATGTGATGAACTCGATGGGCGAGATAGCCGACAACCCCGCGTGGCAGAAGCTTTCGCCTTTCTATTACTACCTGGGTAGCGACCCGCTCAATAACGGGATGGATTGGAGTCACGTCGCTGTTCTCGCAGTGATCGCCGTGGTGTTCTTTGTTGTGGCGATCCCGCTGTTCCAACGCAGAGATATTCGACAGAGGGACTAATCGGAACGTTGTTCACCGACATCACGAAGGCCCGTCTCATCTGAGACGGGCCTTCTCTGTCGTCCTTGTAGGGGCCCTGCTGGGCTTGGTCGACCAGATGCGTTTGGGCGCCTCGTTCTAGATTGCGGCTGATTCCTCTGCAGCAATCTCGGACAGCACTCGCTCAGCCAAGGCGTCGAACTTCTCGGTGGCGGTCTCGGCTGCACGGCCCGAGTCGGCCAGTGCCGCCCATTCCGGTACGAGTGGCAGCGTCGCCAGCTGCGCTGGTCCGTCCTCTGGGACCTCAGTCGCAGATCCGAACACGTTGATGCGCTCGTCGCAGTGCGGACACATGACGTAGGCCATGTTCATCACGAGTCCAATGACCTTGGTGCCGATGGCGTCGGCCATGTCCTGCGCGTGATGCGCGATGTTCGTGACCATGTCCTGCGGAGTCGTGACCACCACGATGCCGTCAGGCTGGATCGTCTGCAGAACGGTGAGTGCGGCGTCCGATGTTCCCGGGGGCAGGTCGAC
>DFBG01000042.1:0-197 GCA_002367305.1 Actinobacteria bacterium UBA3086
CCGGACTTCTCAAAGAAGCCGTTCTCCTGAGCGATGTCCTTCGCCATATCGCGCCAAGCTTTCATGCGCTCCGCAAAGCTCTCCGCGTGCTTCTTGGCGTACGCCTGGATCTCGGTGAGCGTCACGTCATCGCCCTTGCCGATGTTCTCGAACAGCGTCGAGACGAGATGCTTGTCGAGCTTGCCCATCTCGTTATA
>DFBG01000042.1:289-1278 GCA_002367305.1 Actinobacteria bacterium UBA3086
CCTCGTTGGCGAGTGCCATGAGCGACGCCGCCACATCCGAGTCATCTGCCGCTCCCCATCGCCAGAGCGCGCCCACGATCGCGGGATGCAGATCCGCAGGCTCCTCTCGGAAGTACTCACCCTGATGCTGCGCGTCGTACTCACGTCCGTAGCGCCTGAACAGGACTATCCCGACGATGAGAGCGGCCAACGGTACGAGACTGCCCAGTACCACGGCCAAGCCGACGAGGACTTTGGTGCGCGTGCGCTTGCTGTTGGCCTCATCGGCCCACTCGGCCTCCTCGGCGGTGGCCTGGGCATAGCGGGCACCGGGTGTGTCCACGGCCTGCGAGAGTGACTCACGCGGGAACAGAATGCGCTGCTCCAGGAAAGTGAATGAGGGGAGTCTGTCGAGCTCCGCGGTGGTGGAGCCGTCGGCGTTGATACGATCGACTCCCGTGAGCGGACCGTGGGTCCAGACCTGAACGTCACCCGCCATCACGTTGGGGAGGGACACGTTCAGCGTCACGTTGTCGGCGGGAATCTCCCACTCCTCGCCAATGAACTTCCAATAGAGTTCCGAGGTGTCGTCCCACTTCTTGGCCGCGCCGAGCACGCGATACTGCAGCATGAACGTGGCGTCGGCATCACTCGTGGCGTGATAGACGCGGATCTCGACGCCGGAGCCGTAGTCGTCCACGTAGTACATGCCTGCAGGACGAGAATCCACGGACCCGGGATCAGTGGTCTGCGTGTAAGCTCCCGTCGGGCCATCCACTCCAAGCACCTCGAACGCCTGGGCGCCTTGCGTCTTGATGTCCCAGAAGACGAACGTGTAGGAGCCGTCGAAGCTGAAAGTGCGAGCCTCGGTGACGGCCATGGAGCCGTCCGGTGACACTGCAGCGTCGATGGTGACCTGCTCGACGCTGTATGACTTGGCCAGCGCAGTCGCAGGCATGGCCACGAGCGTCGCCGCCACTGCGAGAACGAGGAGGCCGCGGCGGATGACG
>DFBG01000042.1:1291-7049 GCA_002367305.1 Actinobacteria bacterium UBA3086
GCGCGTTGTGCAGCTGGTGCGCTTTGTGCGGTATGTCTCATCGTTTCTCCCTCAGCTTGCCAAAGAACTCTTTGAGCATCGTGGAGCTCTCGTCGGCCAGAACTCCTGCCGTAACGTCAAAACGGTGATTGAGTCGATCGTCGTCCGAGAGGTCGTAGAGTGTGCCCAGCGCACCGGCCTTGGGGTCGGTCGCGGCGTATACACATCGAGCGATGCGTGCCTGATGCATGAGACCCGCGCACATGGGACACGGCTCGAGCGTCACGTAGACCACACAGTCGGAGAGGCGCCAGCGTTCCAGCTTGGCGGCCGCTTCCCTAATCGCGAGGAGCTCCGCGTGTCCGGCCGGGTCGTGATCGATCTCGCGGCGATTGTGGGCACGGGCGACGACTGCTCCGTCGCACACGACAACGGCACCGATGGGCACCTCGCCTATCTCGGCCGCGCAACGCGCTTCATCGAGCGCCATGGCCATGTATGCCTTGTCGGCCTCCACGTATGCGTCCCCCAAGTGAGTTCGTATGCGCGTCATCATCGGCCTCTGCGCTCGTCATCGGCCTAAGTGCTATCTACTGCAAGTTTAGCATCGCCGCGAGGGTTGCCTCCCAACGGGTGCGTGATAGACTAGCCTCCGCGCAAAGCGCGGCTGGAGGGGTGGCAGAGTCTGGCTTATTGCGATGGTCTTGAAAACCATTGTGGGGCAACCCACCGGGGGTTCGAATCCCTCCCCCTCCGCCATTCGCGCCTCAGCTACGGCGCGTGGCTTCGATTCCCAGCTGGTCGCGCAGCTTGCTTGTCGGCCGACCCTCCGAATCCCACCGCCGATGACGGTAGTAGTCGGTGCGAAGTTTCTCAATGGGCACGACGGAGTTCGGGTCATCCTCATCGAGCCGTTCGTTGAGCTGCCGATCCGGCAGGGTGTCATCGGAAGCCGTAACGCCGAATCGCAGCGCCAGTTCGCGCTCGAGCGTGTAGCCCCGCTCGCCGACCTCCCAGAAGCGCCCGAAACCGATCCGCTCACCCGTGACGAGCTCCATGGCTCGCAAGTGCGGAAGCAGCGGAAGCGGTATGCCGAGCAATCCCCGTGGCAACCCCCGCAATACATGGAGCAGGCCTCCAGAGACGCTCAGAACACCCCGAGTCACCACGCCGACGGGACCCTTTGCCCCGCGCACCAACGGCGCCGGCAGCACCGCATAGGTCGTGAAGAGACAGGCCCCTGCAGCCGAGACGGCCTCCATCAGGTCCTGGAACATCGCCGTGAGACCAGCCTTGCCGCGGGTCGATCGACCCTTCATGCGCACGCCCAGCCCCTCGAGCGCGACGACGTAGCCTCCGTTGAGATGACATCCGCCCCTGTTGGAGGTGGCATAGCCAAGACCATGGCCGACGGCCCCGCGCGGCTCGTACGCCGCGAGCTCAAGCCCCTTCACGTTCATGGCGTAGGCACTCGCGCCATAGCGTGCGCCGAGTCGTCTCGATCCTTCGGCCAGCTCGTCGCCGATTCCGCGACGATACGCGATGTCCTGAATGAGTTCCGCAAGCCCGCTCGCGTCCCCAAAACCAAGGGACCAGTCCACCTTCCCGCGCTCGACCAGCTCCATCGCAAGCGAGATGGTGACTCCCGCGGTCATCGTGTCCATGCCGAGCTCGTCCAGCAGGAGGTTGAGCTCACAGATCAGTCCAAGGTCGGAGTTCTCCAGATTGCTGCCCAGCAGCACGAGCGTCTCAAGCTCGGGACCCTTCACACGGCGACCATCCACCTCAACGACACGGCCGCAGCGGATGGGGCAACTCAGGCATCCCATCGTGCTCACCAGCCGACCTGCGGCCATCGTCTGGCCACTGATCTTCGAGGCATCCTTGAAACGACCGCGACGGAAGTTTGAGGTCGCCACGATTCCCAGCTTCTGCATCTCGGGCAGGAAGCCTCCGGAGCCGTACTTGGGAAGCAGATCGCCCGTCATCGGATGTGATTTGAGAGTCGCGCTCCACTTCTTGATATGCGCTCGGAACGCGTCCTTGTCGGCTATCTCCACTCGTTGCGTGCCGTGCGCTGCGAGACCTTTCAGGTTCTTGGCGCCGAGCACCGCACCCATTCCGGTTCGCCCCGCCGCACGTTCGTCGGAATGAAGCGATGCGTAGAGCACCCCATTCTCGCCGGCCGGGCCGATCACAAGCGTTCCCGCCTTCTCCTCTATGGTGGCGGCGAGTGCCTCCTGGGCCTCGGTGGTGCGCATGCCCCAGACATCGCCAGCATCGTGGAACGTGATGTCTGCGTCGGCCACCTCAAGCCATACCGGAGCGGCCGCCGCTCCATGGATGACGAGTGCGTCGATGCCGGCCTTCTTCATGTAGACGCCGAAGGAACCGCCGCAGTTGCTCGACGCGACGATGCCGGTCAGTGGCGAGAGTGCCGAGACGTTGAAACGCGAGGTCGATGGCGCACCTGTCCCATTGAGCGGTCCGGTGCTTATCACGACGATGTTGTCCGCACCCAAAGGATCGGTCCCGGCTTTCAGCCGGTCGTACAGTATCTGAGCGGCCATGATCTTGCCGCCAAAGGTGGCGCGCCGATCATTGTCGCTCCACGGGTAGTCGGAGACGGTGCGGGTGGTCAGATCGACCTCCAGCACGCGGCCGGTGTAGCCGCCCCTCAGGGCACCCTTCATGGCGCCCCTCACAGTGCGGCCTTCAGAATCTGCAGCACATCGCTTTCCTCGGCGTACCGAGGATTGAACGTCATCGAGCCATCGTTCATTGCCGCTGTGGCGATCCCGGGCAGCTGTTCGAGGGTGACGCCCACCTCCGAGAGTTTCGTGGGCATACCCGCCCTCTCGTGCGTGAACTGGAGCATGGCGCGAACCGTTTCGATCGCGGCGGCCGCTCTATCAGCCGCAGGAGTGCTGGCGTAGACCTCAGGTCCGGCCAGATGCAGCAGCAGCTCCGCATATCGTGGACCCGCGTGATCCACGTTGAACTCCATGCCGTGAGGCAGCAGGATTCCCATGGCATCGCCGTGCGCCACCGAACACTGTCCGCCACATGAATGTCCCATCGCGTGCACGATGCCCACCATCGAGTTGGAGAACGACACTCCGGCCAGCAGCGCCGCATTGGCCATCGCGAGACGAGCACTGGCGTTGCGTCCGTCCTCCAGGACCAACGGCAAATACTCGCGCACGAGGTCTATCGCTGCTCGCGCATAGGCGTCCGAGAGTGGATTCGCCTGCCGACAGGAGAATGCCTCCACCGCATGGGTGAGCGCGTCCATACCAGTCGACGCCGTGAGTCGCGGTGGTAGTCCGACGGTCATGCGCGGATCGAGCACCGCCACATCCGGAACGAGCGCGTAGGAGACGAAGCCCATCTTGGTGTGGCGCTCGATGTCCTTGATGACTGCGGCCCCGGTGACCTCTGAACCCGTACCCGCTGTCGTGGGCACGGCGATGAACGGGACCATGGCTCTCGCAACGATGATCTCGTTGCCCATCTGCTCGTTCAGGTCCTCCGACCCTGTCGTGAGGACTATATTCGCCCCTTTGGCGGTATCAAGCACCGAGCCACCGCCCACAGCTAGAATCGCGTCACAACCTTGATCCCGGTATACGGCCGCGAGATCGTTGACGACCGCGACCGACGAGTCGACCGGCACGTCGTCGTAGATTGCGCCGACCTGCACGCCGCCTTCAGCCAGCGCGCGCAGAACCACCTTGAGCAGCCCCAGCTCTATCAGCTGCTTATTGGTCACGATGATCGGGCGGGCGCACTCCATGACCTTCAGCTCAAAGGGAATGTGATCGATGGCCGCCTCGCCTGAGAGGACCTTGGCGCGGTTGGAGAACTCGTAGTAGGACGGGATCATGCGGTGTCTCCTTTCGTGCCGGAAGCCTCAGAGGTTCCGGATGAAGCGACAGCGGAGGCAGCAGAAGGAGCAGAGGCAGCAGAGGGAACACCCAAATCGGCCGATGTGCCAAGCAGTGCTACGTAGGCACGCAGATGACCGACTTCGCGCTTCGCAGGAAGTGGCAGAATGCGACGGTTCATGATGTCGGGAAAGAGGTATCCCTCAACGATGTGCAGACAGCGTACGAGGGACATGGCGAGTGCGAGGTCTCCTTTGACGGTGGCACGATGCTCTGCAAATGGCTGCAGAACGCTTTTCATGCCGATGAGTGCAGGAAACGCATCCTCCACGCTCTTGAACGACACGAGTAGCGTGGACTCCGCATCCGTTTTGGAACCGAGGGCCTTCAGACGACCGCCCTCCCACCGTATGGTCGTTCGCGGCGATCCCGGAGAGATGGACAGCGTGATGACCGTGCCATCGGGCCACGTCATCACCTCTGTGCGCACCCTCTCATCCAGGCGCGCGCAGGCGACCGTACCCCGTCCCAAAACTCCAAAGACGACTCCCGCAACAAGCCGTTTGGCTCGCTTTGCGGGGCCTGGTCCCACCTGCATGAGTGAAGCCATCTGACCTCCCCTTCGGTGTCTGGAATCAATCGTACACTGTTCGCTTCGTGTACCGACAAGATCATGGCTTCACCACCCACCTCGACCCTGCTACAATGATGCGGCGTTTCGCCCAACCACGGACGCACGCGTGAACACGCGGAGAGCTGGCCGAGTTGGCTGAAGGCGCTCGCCTGCTAAGCGAGTAAGGGGGTATAAGCCCTCTTCGAGGGTTCGAATCCCTCGCTCTCCGCCATTTGACATATCTCCTGCCTGGTGGCAGGATTACCAAGCCCTTTTGGGCATCGTGCGCCGTTAGCTCAGCTGGATAGAGTATCTGACTACGAATCAGAAGGTCGCAGGTTCGAATCCTGCACGGCGCACCATTTGAACTCCAGAGACCCCGTGGCCCATCGCCGCGGGGTTTTCTTGTTGTGTCGGGAACCATCTTGGGTGGAGCCGCGTCGAAGGATAGGACGGCGACGAAACGGACTGTTCTCGAAAGGAGCCCCTGATGGGCACTGACATTCGCCTCACCCGAGGCGCAAAATGGGTTCTGGCGGGCGCGCTGCTGCTCGTCATCGTACTCGGCACAACAGGTTGCACCACAAGGATTGTGAGCGAGGGCGGAACGGTCCTCAACACGGTCACCTCCGCAGGCACCGGTGAGACCAGCGCCGCTCCCGACGAGGCGACCATGAACTTCGGCGTCACAACCGAAGGCACTGACGCTGCGGATACTCTGGATGCCGCCTCAAAGGCCGCCGACGAGATCATTGCGGCTCTGAAGAACCTCGACATCGATGCCGATGACCTCCAGACCCGTAATGTGAGCATCTGGCCTCGATACAACTACAACCGCGATGACTCGCCGCCCCAGATCACGGGCTACGAGGCCTCGATCATGGTCTCTGCAACCCTGCGCGATCTGGGCCAGGTGGGCGAGGTGATCACCGCAGCGACCGCAGCTGGTGCGAATCAGGTCAACGGCCCCACCTTCACCCTCTCCGAGGATGCGGCAGCGCGCGATGAAGCGATCGAGGACGCTGTAGCGAACGCCCGACGCAGGGCTGAGACCATGGCAGATGCCGCTGGCAAGAGCGTGGGCGACGTGATCAGCATCTCCGAGACCGGCGTGAGCGTTCCCCCTGTGTACCGCGGCGTTGAGGCGGACTATGCATTGGCCGAGGACGCCGGCTCCGTGCCTATCGAACCAGGCACGCTGGATATCAGCGCAAGAGTGACCGTCGTGTTCGAGCTCAAGTAGCCGCACACCCGCATTCACACTGACGGCATACTCACG
>DFBG01000102.1:0-462 GCA_002367305.1 Actinobacteria bacterium UBA3086
GGTTCGCAGCGCGTATTCTGCCTCATGGGCGACGGCGAGCTGCAGGAGGGTCAGGTCTGGGAGGCCGCCATGTTCGCCGCCCACGAGAACCTCTCCTCGCTGACTGCGATCGTGGACAGTAACGGACTTCAGATCGACGGCGCGTGCAACGAGGTCATGTGTCTCGGTGAGATCGGACGGAAGTTCGCCGCGTTCGGGTGGCAGGTCATCGAGGTCGACGGACACGATCCAGACGCCATGATCGCCGCCTTCGGTGCTGCTCACGCCGCATCAGAGGCCAACAATGCGCCTTCCGTGCTGGTCGCGAGCACGGTCAAGGGCAAGGGCGTCTCATTCATGGAGAACAACGCAGGCTGGCACGGCAAGGCGCCCAGTGCTGATGAGACCGAGCAGGCCGGCAACGAGTTGCGTGCTGTGATCGCAAAGGAGACCGCCGATGTCTAAAGCAACGAGAGCGGCTTT
>DFBG01000102.1:510-3850 GCA_002367305.1 Actinobacteria bacterium UBA3086
AAGGTCGCCTTCACCGGTTCGTTCGCCGTGTTCGCGACAGGCCGTGCATACGATCAGGTTCGCAACACCGTGTGCTATTCCGAGTTGGACGTGAAGCTCGCGCCTACGCATTCGGGAGTGACCGTCGGTCCCGACGGTGGGTCGCATCAGATGCTCGAGGATCTCGCGCTCATGCGGGCGCTGCCCGGTATGCGTGTGCTCGTGCCGGCCGATTTCAACTCAGCCAAGGCGGCTCTGCGCACGGCGGCGACCACGCCCGGCCCGTTCTATGTACGTCTCGGCCGTGTGGGTGTCGAAGAGGTCTATCCGTCAGATACGACGTTCGAACTCGGTCGCGCCTATGTCCTGCGGGAGGGCACCGATGTGACGCTTGCCGCGTGTGGCCTCATGGTCGGACAGGCACTCGAAGCTGCTGACCAGCTTGCCGAGAAGGGCATCAACGCTGAAGTCATCGATGTCGCTACGATCAAGCCTATCGATGCAGACACGATTCTTGCATCGGCACGCAAGACGGGTTTCGTCGTCACTTGCGAGGAGCATTCGATAATCGGCGGCCTTGGTTCGGCTGTGGCCGAGTTGCTCGTCGAGAATGCCCCCGTTCCCATGCGTCGCATCGGTGTTCGTGATGTCTTTGGCACCTCGGGTGAACCTGCGGAGCTGTTGGAGCATTTCGGTTTGACTGCTGCGCATATCGCGCTGGCGGCCAGAGAGCTTCGTGCAAGCGCAGTCTAGCGTCCCGGCTATTTCGGTTATATGATTGCCGATGAGGGAGCACGCAATTCGTCCTCCCTCATCGGCAGTTCGTCCCAGTCGGCATCCCCCCGTGCCGCGTTCACTCTAGGTTGAACATACGTAGCAGAGTTCAGAGCATGGAATCGCGGAGTCTTTGTTCCGCGAAGAGTAGGGGAGATGGATGCCGGACAGGTTGTCGTGTTTTCTTTTCAATTGCGAGCAAAGCCGATTCGTTTCTTTGAAGAAGGCTGCGACTCTCGTTCTCATATCAATTCTGGCGGCGTTGAGCATTGCTCCGACGTCTGCCATGGCGCAGACAGCATCTCCCGGGTTCGTGTATGCTCTGGCCGCCCGAGGCACGCAAGTCATCATCAACTGGGAGCCCACCGTCACCTCGGGTGCCATCACTTACTACGTCTACCGTGCTGCCGGTGCGACGATTCCTTCGTTTCCTGGTGCTGCGTGGACTGAAATCACTGGGGGGGCGTGTACGGGTCAGTTCAACTCTTCATGGGTCGACGAGGACGTGAAGGCGAACTCTTCGCAGTACTGGTACGTAGTGACCGCCAAGGTCAGCACCGACACGGAGTCAGTTGCGTCGCCGGTCAACAACGGTCTGGCTGCCAACTATCTTCCGACCACTACGGCAACTTCGTATCAGTGGTACATCGGTACGACCACATTGCCACCATTGGAGCCCACGGGAGTGGAGCTCTCTGGTGCTGATGTGACGATCACCATGAGTTGGGATGCGGTGCCGTCCACCAATATCGATCACTACAACGTCTATCGATCAGAACTCTCTGGTGTTACGGGTGAGTTAGTGGGCGTTGTGGATGCGCCTACAACCACATTTGATGACACGGATACCAATCCGCTGCCAACTGAGCCTTTGGAGAAGTTTCATCACTACTGGTATCGCGTAGAGGCGGTTGATGACCAAGGAGGCGTCGGCTATAAGTCGATCGAACGGCACTATCGCACCGTCTCGTCGGCGGACCTCGATGCGCCTCATGGTGGGGCAAGTACTCCGCAGGTTGGAGCGGATACGTGCATGGTCTGTCACGACCCGCATTGCGCCGAGGCCCCGAAGCTCCTGTGCTCGCCAACTGAGATCGGGGAGCCGGAGCTCTGTCTCTCCTGCCACGATGGGACTGGATCTCGCTATGACATTCGGTTCGAGTTCACAGAGCACGCCCTGTCATCGCATGAGGTCACGATCACCGCGGGTGATGGCAGTACGGTGATCGCTGGTGGGTTCACGTGTGTGGACTGCCATACGCCGCACGGGGATCCGGAGGCTGTCGGCTCCTTCAAGTTGTTGTATGTCGATGGAGTCAAATCGGGCAATGGCGTGTGCTATGGCAGTGGATGTCACGGTGCTACGAATTCTGATCATTGGGCCGGAGACATGAGCGCGTTCGACGACTCCGATCACAATACGGCGATTCCGGATCCGGCCTCGGGAACTGAAGTGAAGTGCTCCACGTGCCATATGCCGCATGCATCGCCCAATGAGGCTCTGTGGACCAGCGCCGAGTACCGCGCATGCCTCGTGTGTCACTCCGGGGAGAACGTGAGTCTTTCCAGCCCCGACATCTATATGCGCATGACAGCGAACGAGGACCACGACAGTCACCATGATGTTCTTGCGCGCGACCAGGTCGTCAACGGCACGTATATCGCTTGTCAGAACTGCCACAACACGCACTTGGTGACCACGGACAATCCTCTGGTGGACCCCGATGACCCGTCCATGGCGGGCCAGTTGGCCGACGGACCCAATGACCCCATGTCGGTCGCCAACGGTGCTGCGACCGCGCCAAAGTACAACTCGTTCTGCTTCTCTTGCCACGACGGCACGCTGCCTACGGCAGTTCAGACCGGGGGCTGGGTCGATCCACCCGACGACAACGGTCTACTGCCCACGGCAGCCGGGCAGACGCTCGCTGATCTGTTCGTGCTCAACAACCACGGTGCGGCGGTGAGCAAGGCACCCGTATTGGATCCCGCTGTGGGGTATGTCAGAGGGGACACGCTGTCGTGTATGTCGTGTCATGAGCCTCACGGCACGATCAACAACTACAACCTGCGTTCCGATGTTGTTGCCGATGATGGGACGAGCCCACGCACTAATCGACTCCTGGTCCGCGTCGTCGATGCGTCCGGCAACGAGACCGGTTATTTTGATACGCGTTTCTTCTGTTTCAGTTGTCATGTGCAGACGACCGCGTCTCCTCAGGGGCATCTCTCGGGAACCGCCGCCAAGGATCTGAACATGTTCCCGAATAACTGCACAGACAAGGCCTGCCACCAGCACGGAAGCACCTCGCGTCGCTTCTAAGGACTCCGGTCGGTAACGATACGCACACGGGCAGGTCATTTCCCGCCACTGGGGCTTCATCTTTGTTACCATTGAGCACTGGAGCCACACTCTATTTCCGCACGTGCACTTCGTGCGGAATCAGCTCACGACACAGGATGTGATGCGGTACATGATCAGCATGCGCGGCGTCGAGAAGTTCTACGGTGCCGACAAACCCGCCCTTGCCGACGTGAACGTCGAGATCGAGCAAGGTGAATTCGTGTTCCTGGTGGGACATTCGGG
>DFBG01000017.1 GCA_002367305.1 Actinobacteria bacterium UBA3086
GCCATGAACGGGTTGTCCTCCACCATGTTGCAGAAGATCACCAGCTTGCCGCATCCGATGCTGTCCTGTTCGGCGGTCTGAAGTGCGGTGTCCTTCACCACGTGCGCCATACGGAGGACCGCGTCCATGTTGATGCCGGCGCGAGTCGACGCGACGTTGACCGAGGAGCACACACGCTGCGTGGTGGCGAGTGCCTCGGGAATGGAATTGATGAGCCGACGATCGCCGTCTCCCATACCCTTGTGCACCAGCGCCGAGAAGCCACCGATGAAGTCGATGCCCACCGTGTCCGCAGCGCGGTCGAGGGCGACTGCCAGGGGCGTGATGTTCTCGGCAGCGCATGCTGCCGCGAGCTGCGCGATCGGGGTAACGGATATTCGGGTGTTCACGATGGGTACGCCGTATTCGGCGGCGATGGCTCTGGCGGTGGGGACGAGGTTCTCCGCCTGGGTGCAGATCTTGGTGTAGACGCGATCGGCCATCGCGTCGATGTCGTCCGTGACACAGTCGGCCAGTGAGATTCCCAGCGTGACCGTGCGAATGTCGAGGTTCTGCTGGGTCACCATGGTCAGCGTCTCGGCGATCTCCTCGGGCGTGATGCGCATAGAGTCTCTCCTCAAAGGCAGGCTGATGTGTCCGGATACAGCGGGGGTGGAACGACGGGGCCAGCTAGATGCGGTGCATGTAGCGGAACACATCCTCGCGTTGCAGGGTTATCTGGAGATCGATGGAGTCGGCCACTTCGGCCAGACGTGCTTGCACGCCTTCGAATGTGACGGCCTCTTCGTCGACGGTCACGAGCATGGTCATGGAGAAGATGCCCGAGAGGATGGTCTGCCGGATGTCCTCGATATTGACCTGAGACTCGGCCAGCGCATTCGTGACTGCGGCGACGATCCCGACACGATCCTCTCCCAGCACGGACAGAACAGCGGGGGTTCTCATGGATGCTCCTCTACGGACGGGTCGTGTACGATCACTCGGTCTATACTTCTTATACCGTACCCGACCCGGCTGATACACCGTGACCGACCCGCCTGACAAGTGCCGACGGGTTGGTTTGCCCAGCGGACAGCTCTTGGCCATCCGATAGGGAAGGACACTCGTGGCAGTCCCCATCACGCCGGTTCGCACCGGTGACATCGTGAAACTCAAGAAGGCTCATCCGTGCGGAACCAACGAATGGGTCATCACCCGCGTGGGTATGGACATCGGACTCGAGTGTCGCGGATGCAGCCGCAAGGTGCTTCTGGCGCGCTACGAATTCGATCGGAGATTCCGAGGGTTCCTGCGGAAGTCCGCCGAGGAGTGACTCGGGGCCTTGTGACCGTGGCTCAGGAGCCGTCGATCATGTCGTACTCGCCCGGTACCGCCAACTGATTGAGTTGGATGTGCACGTGGTCGCCACCGTCGCTCGTGTAGGCGCCGATCTGATGGTCGATACGGTCCGACAAAAGGCGGATCTCGGCTAGGGGTGTCACCCCGGCGACCACCAGATCGCCCTCTGAGACCTTTACCTCGTCAATGTGGATCAGAACGCAGTCCACCTCGGGCCATCCGTCTGGTTGGATGTGTATCTCGTAGTCTTCGTACTCGCCATACAGCCGGTATGTCCCTACGCCGATGACCGTGCCGCTGACCGGCGCGTAAACTACCGTTCCTGGCGCAGCGCCGACGTCTACGGCGGTATCAGGCTCTCCAGTCCGTCCGCTACGCCACATGCGCAGGACCTCTGCATCGAGAACGGTGGTGCCATTGGACGCCTGAGACGTGCGCGGTGTCCCGCTGTTCTCGGCAGCTGCGGTCATGTCGGCGTCGGGAAGTGAGGTTCCCATACTGAGCGCGCTCGTCCCCGATGCTTGATGGAAGCCGATCTCGGTGAGAGCCTCCACCGGCACGGCGAGGCGCATGGGTAGGCTGCGGTAGGTGGCGAAGATCGGCGTGGGCTCGCGATCGGCGGTTGAGGTCTCCTGCGCCACCACGGCGCTCACTGACTCCGTGCCGCCGCCTCGGGTAGCGTTCCACGCGACGAGCAGCCCGGTCACCAGCACAACGGCCACAACCGCGATCATGATGTCCGTGCGAGTTTTGCGCTTGCGAGCGGCTTGACGTCGAAGGTCGCGGTCGCGCAGGGCTATGCCCACGGACGCGCGAGGCGTGACGATGGGGCCGTCGGTGCTCCGCGGCGGCGTGGTGTTGATGCGCCGCACGGTCCTGTTCCGTCGCCTTGGCCGATAGGGGCGAGAGTCACGTTTGGATGTGGGATCAGTGTTCTGGGACATGTCCTTAGCGGGTGAAGAGGGGTCTATGGCGAACCTCAGTATAGCGTGCTGCTCGTCCGTAATGCGCAGCATCCTATCGCCAGTTCATAATCCGGTTCCGAGTTCTTTCGGGTCAGTGATAGAATCCATCTACGGTTCTGCCTCCATTGTGATCGGTCAGGGGGATGCAAAATGGAGAAGCTCGAGGAGATATTCCTTGCCGAAGAAGCGGCACGCCGCGCGGTGAACGCTGCGCGAGAACGTTCACGCGAAATTCGTGCCGAAGCAAGTACTGAATCCGATCTCATCGTGAAGTCCGCGGCTCGGGATGCTGTCGACGAGGGTCGTGAGCAGCGAGCGGGCATCATGCGTGAGGCCGATGCCGCCGCCGCAGCTGCAGAGCGCGACGCAGAGGCCGAGTTGGCTCGCGTCGTCTCGCGTGCCGAGTCCCGTCTTGATGCCGCTGCAAGTTCCCTCGTCTCAGAACTGGTGGGGTGAGACTGCGTGGCCGTCGCCCGGATGCTCAAAGTCACCGTGATCGGCCACGAGTCCGTCGCCGATGAGCTGGTCGAGCGGTTGCAGCATGCGGGCGCCCTCCAGGTCGTCGCGTGCCCCACGGCTGGGGTCTCCGATGCCGCATGCGAAGAGATCCTGTCGGCAGAAGGGGTGAGTACGGAGGACGGCGATACGTCCGTGCTCAATCCCATGGCGATCGACGGTGATCGACTGCACATGCTCGATGAGCAGATCGCAGACGCCCAGTTCGTGCGCGATTTCCTTGGCCGTTTCCATGTCAATGAGGCGCCCTTCGCGACATTCGTGTCCGAGAAGTTTCATTTCACGCGCGACGAGTACGTGAACCTGGATTCAGACGGCGATTTTCTTGCCCTCTATCGTGAGTGCGAGCGCATGTCCGATCGCTTGGCGAGTAACGAGCGTGAGTGCGTGAGGCTGAGCGATCTCGTACAGACCCTTGCCCCATGGGGCGGATTGCACCTTCAGATATCCCAGTGGAAGGGCACCGAGAACGTCGTGCTCTTCACCGGAACCGTTCCCGAGGTCGCATCACAGGAGATCCGACAGTCCCTGCGCAACGAGATCAATCTCGTCTCCGTCGCGGAAGTGGGTGCAGCCGGTTCGCGTGAGGCGTGGGTCATCATGACGCATCGCGAAGCACTCGCAAGCGTGCGCTCGGCACTTTCGCTCACGGAGTTCGAAGAGGTGAGCTTTCCCGACCTGCAGGACTATCCTGCGGAGGAGAGTTCGCGGGCATCCGAGCGGATCGCTGAGCTCGGGCTGGAGCGTGCGGAACTCGAGGCGCGCGCATTGAATCTCGCGCAGGAGTACTCTCGTACGTTCGCTCTGGTCGAAATGCTGCTCTCGCGGAGAGATGCCGTGGAGGTCCGTCGCGATTTCATGTCCAGTGAGAGGACCTTCCTCATCACCGGCTGGTTGCCCGAGCATCGCCGTGAGGAACTCGTGGCCGATCTCGCTCCCGTGGGTCGTGATATCGATCTCGTGTTCGCGGACCCGGGTCCGGATGACGAGGTTCCCGTCGAGCTCGACAACCCCAAGTGGATGGCCCCTTTCGAGTCCCTCACCGACCTGTACGGTAGGCCGCGCTACGGCGACTTGGACCCCACCCCGTTCGTGGCGCCGTTCTTCTTTCTCTTTTTTGGCATCTGCATCGGCGATGTCGGCTACGGGCTGATGCTCATCATCGCGTGTTGGCTCATCAAGACGCGGCTCGACGTTGCGCCGGGCGTCAAGAAGTTCATGGACCTCTTCATCTACGGTGGCGTTGCTTCCATCATCGCCGGAGTGCCCACGCGAAGCTATTTCGCGCTTGCGGAGAGCACCCTGCCTTCGTTCCTGCGCTACAAGCCGGTTCTCGACCTGCCTGATGACGCGACCACGTTCCTGGTCTTCTCCGTCGCGCTCGGTGTCGTGCACGTGCTGCTGGGAGTGCTGATCAACTCGTACCGTTTCGTCAAGCAGGGCGACGTGGGTCGGGCTTTGGGCGAGATCGCGGTCGTCGTGTTCATCGCCGCCGTCGGCTTGGGCGTTGCCGTTCCCGACCTGCTGGTCCCGGCGATTGGAGGGGGAGCGGGGTTGCTCATTCTCACCAAAGGTCGCATCTGGGAAGTGCGTGGACCGGTTGGCTTCCTCAAGACGATCGCCAGCGGTTTGCTGGGTCTCTATGACGTGGTCGGTATCGCGTCGGACTTCATCTCCTATTCACGCCTTGCGGCGTTGGGCATGGCGAGCCTGCTTGTGGGCAGCGTCATGAATGATCTTGCGGCCATGGTGGGCGGTGGCGGCGGCGTGGCGGTGCTGGGCGGTGCTCTCATCTTCATCGTCGGCCACACATTCAATGTCGTGATCAACCTGCTGAGCGCGTTCGTGCACCCTGCGCGCCTGCAGTTCGTGGAGTTCTTTGGCAAGTTCTACGAGGGCGGGGGTCGGCCGTATCAGCCGTTCTCCCTGCGTCAACAGTCGGTGGTTCTTCACTCGGACACGGGTGAAGCGGAAGGAGGAGCGGCCAAGTGAAAGAGTTCGTGCTGGGCATGAGCGGTGTGGAGTGGGTGCTGTTCGGTGGGGCACTCGCGGCGTTCGGTGGCGGGCTGGGTTCCGCCATTGGCTTGTCCACGATCGGCAACACCGCGGCAGGCATCATCGCCGAGGATGGTGAGAAGTTCGGTAAGGTGCTTCCGCTGGCGGCCATGCCGTCCACGCAGGGCATTTACGGCTTCATCACCGCGCTGCTCGCGATCGGCTTCATAGGCGATCTCGATCTCTCTGCGACCGAGGGTATGCGTGTGTTCTTCGCGTGTCTGCCCGTGGCGCTGCTCTGCGCCGTCTCCGGTATCTACCAGGGTGCCGTTGCGGTAGGTGCGGCCGGTATGGTCGCAAAGAAGGACGAG
>DFBG01000016.1:0-1340 GCA_002367305.1 Actinobacteria bacterium UBA3086
CCCTGCTCGGGCAGCAATGCGTGCTCCACGCCCATGCAGCCGATCTCGTAATAGTGCGAGATCTTCTGCTCGCGCACGAAGTCGCGCATCATCTTGGCCTGCTCGGCGCTCTTGATGTCCTTGTTGGGCGTGTAGTGATCCGGCACGAGAACGACCTTGTCGGCATCCCACACAGAATCGATGCCGACCTTGCGGAACTCCTTGATCGCGATCGGCGCGGTCACATCGTTGGCTAGCACGATGTCGAGCGAACAGTTGATGAGTTGTCCGGGGGTAACTTCATCAAGCCCGGCGTGCGCCGCGAAGATCTTCTCAGTGATGGTCATGGGTCGGGCCATGTGCATGTTCTCCTTACATAGGTCCATGAGTCTCGGACGACTCCGTCCGACCTCACTCACGTAACTCTAGACGCCTTCTGTGACATCGCTTTCGGTGACTCCCTGACTCACGAGCAGCCGGTTGAGCGCATTCGTGTACGCCTTTGCCGAAGCCACGATGATATCGCTATGAGCTCCTCGGCCGGTATAGACCCGACCATCGCCCGCCGTCACGCGGATCGTGACCTCGCCCAACGCGTCGATACCACGCGTCACCGCGTTGACCGAGAACTCGGAGAGATCGTTCTCCACGTCGATAAGTCGGTTGATCGCCTTGTACACCGCGTCGACCGGGCCGGTGCCGTGACTGGAATCGATCAGATGCTCTCCGTCGCGCGTGACCAGCTCGACCGTGGCGGTTGGGATACCGGGCTCACCCGTGGTGACCTGCACCTTCTCCAGGTGATACAGGTCATGCATGGTGCGTTCCCGCTCGCCGACGAGTGCCTCGAGATCCTCGTCGTAGACTTCCTTCTTCTTGTCAGCCACCACGAGGTAGTCAGCGTAGATGGACTCGAACTCCTCGTTGCCCAGAGAGAAGCCCAGAACCTCGAGGCGATGGCGCAGTGCATGACGCCCGCTGCGCGCAGTGAGCACGATGCTGGAACCGCCGACACCCACATCAACCGGGTCGATGATCTCGTAGGTGGAACGCTCCTTGAGCACACCGTCCTGATGGATGCCGCTGGAGTGCGCGAACGCATTCGCGCCGACGATCGCCTTGTTCGGCTGCACGTTGATTCCCGTGATATTCGTGATCATGCGCGACGCACGGGTGATCTCTTTGGCGTTGATGGTGGTGTCCACACCGAATACGTCGGGTCGCTGGCGAAGCGCCATCACGACCTCTTCCATGGCCGTGTTGCCCGCGCGCTCACCGATGCCGTTGATGGTGCACTCGATCTGACGCGCACCCGCCTTGACGCCTGCGAGTGCGTTGGCAGTGGCCATACCCAGGTCGTT
>DFBG01000016.1:1407-3492 GCA_002367305.1 Actinobacteria bacterium UBA3086
GCGTAGCCCGTGGTGTCGGGGATGTTCACGACCGTAGCCCCGGCTGCCACAACGGCTTCGACCATGCGGTAGAGGAACTCCGGATTCGCACGCCCGGCGTCCTCGGCATAGAACTCGATGTCGTCCACGAGATTCCGGGCATGCTTGACCGCCGTGATCGCACGCTCTATCGCGGTGTCCTCGGAAATTCGCAACTTGTCCCTGAGATGCGACTCGCTCACGCCGATACCGGTGTGGATGCGCGGGCGCGCGGCCGTCTTGAGCGCGTCGGCGGCGACATCGATGTCAGCCGGTATCGCTCGCGTGAGTCCACAGACCACGCACGCGTCACCGACCTCGGATCCGATGCGGCGCACGCTCTCGAAATCGCCGGGGCTCGAGACGGGGAAACCCGCCTCGATCACGTCGACACCCAGCCGTAGGAGTTGGCGCGTGATCTCCAGCTTCTCCTCCGTGTTCATGGAGGCACCGGGAGACTGCTCGCCATCACGCAGCGTGGTGTCGAATATGAAGACCTTGTCCTGGCTCATCTGTCGTCACTCCTCAAGAAAACGTCGCGGGCGGCCGAACCCGGATGGACCCGGCCGTCGAAATCGCATGTGGTGCGACGTTCTATAGCTCGACGCCCCAGGCGTCGTCCATTCCCGCTGTTTCCTTGATCTCCGCGAGAAGCTCGCGATTGATCGCAGCATCGACGGTGATTCCCATGAGCGCCTGACCGCCGACATCCTTGCGGCCGACCTGCATGGAACCGATGTTGATGCCCTTGCCACCCAGGATCGTACCGACCTTGCCGATCATGCCGGGGCGATCGGGATACACGAAAAACGCCATGTTCGCCGCAGGTGCCATATCCATGTCGTAGTCGAACACCGTCACCAGACGAGGCTCGTTCTTCTTGCCGACGAGAGCCGCACCGATCTCGCACGGACCCTCCGGCGTCGTGGCGCGGACAACGACCATGGAAATGTAGTCGTGTGTCTCAGTGCGCTTGGTCTCCGACACGCGGATACCGCGCTGCTCGGCGTAGTAGTCCGCGTTGACGAAGTTGACAGACTCGGCGCTCACGACCGTCAGCATGCCCTTGAGCACGGCCGTCTTGAGGATGCGAGTGTCCACGTCGGCCAGACCGCCGACGAAGAGGATATCGAGCTCGTCCACGCCCCCACGTGACATCTGCGCGACCATCTTGCCCAGATTCTCGGACAGGCCGATGAAGGGACCGACAGCCTCGTAGACCTCAGGTGCCACCGGTGCGATGTTGACCGCAGTCGGAACCATGTCTCCATTGAGGCCCAGCGCCACGAACTCGGCGATCTGCTCGCCGGCGCGATCCTGTGCCTCAGAGGTACTCGCACCCAGGTGCGGTGTGAGGATCACGTTGTCGAGCTCAGCCAGAAGCGAGTCCGTGCACGGCTCGACCTCGAAGACGTCGATGGCCGCCGAGGCGACCTTGCCGGACTTGAGTGCGTCGGCCAGCGCGTCGACCTGATAGATGCCGCCACGAGCGGTGTTCATCACGCGAACGCCGTCCTTCATCTTGGCGAACTGCTCAGACCCGAACATGCCAATGGTCTCCTTGGTCTTGGGGAGATGCACCGTGATGTAGTCGGCCAACGGCAGCATGTCCTCAACGTTCTCGTAGAGTTCGATGCCCATGGCCTGAGCACGCTCTGGTGAGACGTAGGGGTCATAGCCGATCAGCTTCATGCCCAGACCGCGTGCGCGCTCGGCAACGAGCGAGCCGATGCGGCCCAGACCGAAGACGGCGAGCGTCTTCTCGTAGACCTCGGAGCCCGTGAACTTGGAGCGCTCCCACTTGCACTGCTTCATGCTCGCAGATGCCTGCGCAATATTGCGCGACTGCGCCAGCATGAGGGCGATGGTGTGCTCGGCTGCGGACACGATGTTCGACGTGGGCGCGTTGCATACGATGATGCCGCGCTCCGTTGCCGCCTGAACGTCCACGTTGTCCACGCCGACACCGGCGCGACCGATGATCTTGAGGTTCGTGCCTGCAGCAATGACCTCGCGGGTCACCTTGGTGGCAGAACGCACGATCAGTCCCTCGTATGCGGGGATCTC
>DFBG01000048.1:0-4664 GCA_002367305.1 Actinobacteria bacterium UBA3086
GTCGTCGGAGACGTGCCCGAATACACGTGGGCCTCGGACGCCGGAATCCGCTCCATCATCAGCGGTCTTATCGCGGACATCCCTTGGGACGGTCGGGTAAGCGAACTCTCCGGCGGACAGCGGCGGCGCGTGGATCTCGCACGCGTGCTTGTCGGGGAGAGCGATGTGCTCATGCTGGACGAGCCGACGAACCACCTGGACATTCACGCCATCGCGTGGCTGGCCGAGCACCTCAAGAGCCGCTGGACGCGCAAGTCCGGAGCGCTGCTCGTCGTCACGCACGACCGCTGGTTCCTGGACGAGGTCTGTCTCAGCATGTGGGAGGTCCACAGCGGGGGCGTCGACCAGTTCGAGGGCGGATACTCGGCCTACGTGCTCCAACGCGTCGAACGTGCGGAGGCCGCTTTGACGGCCGAGCAGAAACGCCAGAACCTCATGCGCAAAGAACTCGCGTGGCTCTCCCGCGGTGCGCAGGCCCGATCGACCAAACCTAAGTTCCGCGTAGACGCCGCTCGTACGCTCATTGCCGACGAAGGACCTGTCCGCAACACCATCGAGCTGAAGCGGACGGCGGTCTCCCGTTTGGGCAAGCAGGTCGTCGACCTCATCGACGTGACCCAGCGCTATGGCAACAAGACGGTCATCGACAACGTCACGTGGCTCATCGGCCCTGGAGACAGACTGGGAATCCTCGGCGAGAACGGGTCAGGAAAGACGACGATCCTGAACATCATTCAGGGCACGCTCAAGCCCACGGCAGGTCATGTGAAGATCGGCAGGACCGTCAAGTTCGCAGTCCTGTCGCAGCATCTCAATGAGCTGAACGAGCTGGGCGACAGCCGGGTGCGCGAAGTGCTCTCACGCTACAAGACGCGCTACGAGATCGATGGCAAGGAGATCACCCCTGCCCAACTGCTGGAGCGTCTCGGCTTCACGTCAGCCCAGCTGTCCACGCCGGTGTGCGATCTCTCCGGCGGGCAGAAGCGTCGTCTTCAGCTGATGCTCATCCTGCTCGACAAGCCCAACGTGCTGATCCTGGACGAGCCGGACAACGACCTGGATATCGATATGCTCGCGGTCGTGGAGAGCCTTCTGGACACCTGGCCCGGCACGCTGCTCCTCATCACACATGATCGGCACCTGATCGAGCGCGTCACCGACGATCAGTTCGCGATCATCGACGGCAAGGTCCGTCATGTCCCCGGCGGAGTGGACGAGTATCTGCGGATCGTTGACGGACGTGGCGGCGCGACGGTAGGCGCCAAGCCTGCACAGCCGAAACTCAAGAAGAGTGGGGTCAACGAGCACAGCCTCAAGAAGGAGATCTCATCCACCGAGCGCAAGCTGAACACGCTCTGCGGCAAGGCCGATAAGATCCGCGTCGAACTGAAAGGCACCGACCCCACCGACTACGTCGCCCTAGGGGATGTTCAGTCGCGACTCCATGATATGGAGCGGCAGATCTCTGACATGGAGGACGAGTGGGTGCGGCTGTCAGAGAAGCTGGACTAGCGGCGGATCAAGCGATCCCCTTTGGACCTCAGACCCGCAGCAGTACCGGAGCATGACGAGGAGACCGTAGAGCGCGCCTGTGGACGCACACATGGCCTCTCGCATGACTATGGTCGCCCGTGATGAAAGTGTTGCATGCTGCGGGCGTGATCCACATGGATGGACCTGACCGCTCCCACTACTCGCTGCGCAGTGCTTCCACCGGATCCTTCTCAGCTGCCATACGGGCAGGAATGGCACCTCCGAGAAGGGTGAGAACCACGCTGATCATCACGAGAGCAGCAGCGTACAGGAGTGGCAACTGCGCCACGTTCTCGAGCCCGCTGGAGGCCTCGATCAAAGAATTCGTTGGCAGCGTCAGGACATATGCGATAGCGATTCCCAGTAGTCCAGAGAACGCCCCGATGATGAATGTCTCTGCCGTGAACACGCGAATGATGTCCTTCTTTCTGGCTCCCAGGGCACGCAGCACACCGATCTCCTTGGTGCGCTCCAAGACCGAGATATAGGTGATGATGCCAATCATTATCAGCGACACCACCAGCGAGATGGCCGCGAAGGCGACGAGCACGAGAGTGATGCCGTCCATGATTCCGCCGGTCATCTCCGTGATCGAGCTCGCCAGATCGGTGTAGATGATTGTGTCCGCTTCATCGCGCCCGACGTTGTACTCATCCAGATACTCGAGCACCGCGCCTTTGGAGTCGAAGTCGGACGGATAGAGAAACGCCATGAGCGGCGTGCACTCGCCACCGAGGTACGTAAGCGTGGAGGCCTTGGTCGTCTCGTCCATTGGCTCGCCGGTGATGACATTGAGCATGGTGGCCCTTTGCGCCTTCACGATGGCGGAATCAGCTGCATCGTCGCAGATGCTCTGCACCAGGCGATCGCTGTAGGCGACTCCATTTCCAACCAGACCCATAGCCACATCGGACTTGAGGCGCACAATGCCGCTGATCCTCAACGTCGTGCTGTCACCAGCATCGTACATCGCGGCGTAGTCATTGCCGGGAACGAAGTTGCCCATCTCCGTCTGGACGAAGAAGGTATCGTTTTCGATCAGCCGCAGCTCCAGACCGACGACGTCCTCGAACGGGACAGCGTCGGTTCCATCGGCAACGAAACCGAGGTTGCGAAAAACCGTCCGCTCTGCGCGGTTCTGGTTGTCCACCACCAAAATGAGATCAGTCTCATTCTTGGGATACTCTCCCGCCAGCAGGTCATAGTTCGACTCAAGATAGGGCGTTGCGTCGGGATCCAGAGTCTCGGGGTACGAGCTCAGACCCACACCGCTCATGCTGGAAAGACTGCCCATGTTGGCCTGGGAAGACTGCATGTCTGTGCTGGCGGTCATGCCGATTGAGATGGATACCGGCGTTACGGTTCCCTCGGTACTCCTGAGCAGGTTCATGCCGACCATACGGAGGTAGCCGACGCCGTTGCAGATATCGGTGTCTATGGCCTCCAGATACTCTGCATACTCATCGGTCATCCTATTGACGTGCCTAATGCTCTCATCTGCCGGCTCGTAGAGCGAAACCTCTTGCGCATCCGAGTATTCGATGTCTCCGCTAAGAGCCGATGACATGTCGCTTCGCACTGCCTCCCGCGCTGCGGGGTCCGTATTCATAGCTGTGGGGCCAATGATCACCGGGAATTCAGAGAGCGCATCGCCCTGAAAATCGTCCACCTGTATTTTGAAGCCGTTGGAAAGACTGAGGATCAGTGCAATGCCGATGATACCGATGCTTGAGGCAAACGCCGTAAGCGCCGTTCTCCACCTCTTGGTGGCGATATTCCTACCGGAGAGCTTGAGCGCCGTTGCGAAGCTCATGCTCGTTTTCTTGAGTTTGTATACCGTTCCGTGTCCGACCGGACTGTGGGGGTTGGTATCGGACACGACATGGCCGTCCTGGAGCTTCACGATGCGATCGGAATAGTCTTCCGCCAGTTCCGGGTTGTGCGTCACCATGATGACAAGCTTGTCCTTCGCAATCTCCTTGATCAGGTCGAGAACCTGCCCACTCGTGACGGTGTCGAGAGCCCCTGTTGGCTCGTCTGCAAGGATGATATCGGGGTCGTTCGCTAGCGCCCTGGCGATGGCGACGCGCTGCATTTCACCGCCAGAGAGCTGACCCGGCTTCTTGTGGATGTGATCTTTGAGTCCCACTCGCTCCAAGGCCCTGATCGCCTTCTGGCGTTTCGTCTCAGCCGACACGCCGCTCAGCGTCATCCCCATCTCCACGTTGTCCACGACGCTCAAATGGTTGATCAAGTTGTAGCCTTGGAAGACGAAGCCCACACTATTGTTGCGGTAGGCGTCCCAATCCGAGTCCTCGAAGTCCGTCGTGGACTTATCATTGATCACAAGGTCACCGTTGTCGTACGCGTCCAGACCACCGACAACGTTAAGCAGAGTGGTCTTGCCCGACCCGCTCGGTCCGAGGATGGCGACGAACTCGGTCTTCCGGAAGTTGAGACTGATGTCATTCAGCGCGACCTGGGTGAACTCCCCTGTCGTGTAACTCTTTGTGATGCCCTTCAACTGCAACATGCGGCAGATTTCCCTTCGATTGCTGGCACAAGCGCGCTAGAGATCCGCGCCTACCATTGTGGCGATGAGCGTGCGGTGGATCCGTATGAGCGTGACGATGTCTTCGTCAGTGAGCACCGACAGCAGGTTTCGCATCTCCTGCCGTCGAGCTGCGAAAGCCTCGTGCAAAGCCTTGCGACCCTCGTCGGTGAGCGAGATCCGTGTCACCCGCAGGTCCTTCGCGTCGGGGATGCGCGCTACGAGGCCCTCGCACTCGAGAGAATCAATCAGCGATGACGCGGCTGGCGCCTTGATGCCGAGCAGCACGGCGAGATCGCTGACCTTGCTGCTGTTGGCCTCGGCCAACACATGCAGCATCAGCAGGCGCGGTCCTGTAGGGATTCCGGTCGAGCCTTCTTGCCCGTGCTGCGCTGCGAGCAGACGCCCGAGCATGATGGCGACCGTCTCCACTTCGTCGAGCAACTGGTCGGGAATGGGTGTTGTGCGTACGGCTGTCACCGCTAACCTTTCAGTCATCGAACCATTCGACTGTCGAACCATACGCCGCAGGGACTACAGGTGTCAACTCCTCGACCCCTGGGCACAGTTTGGCCGCGAC
>DFBG01000048.1:4753-5834 GCA_002367305.1 Actinobacteria bacterium UBA3086
TCGACTGCTCGAATCGAGTTCATGAATGGGGATGCCCTCGAAAAGCGAAAAGTGCTGGATACGGTACTTCTGAACGCCTTTGTGAGCGGCGGCAAAATCACGTTTGCCCAGTTAAAGGACCCTGTCAGAGTCTTTGAAGTCGACTCCAACAGGGTCCCATCTCATACTTGGTCGGGCTGACAGGATTTGAACCTGCGACCCCTTGACCCCCAGNNTGGTGAAGGCGTTTGTGGCGAAGCCACCCCACCCATGCAATGGGTCAACTCATTGCTAGTGAACGGTCACAGTCCAGTCTCCGTCTGCGTCGATATTCAACAAGTAGGCCCCGCTCTCAACCACGGAGACAGTCGAGCCACTGTACGAGCCAATCTCGTTAGCGAGGAGGTCAGCCCAGCCTCCGTTCGCATCCATGAGGAGGACGATGAAGTTGCTGGAGCCGTTGTGCGTCAGGGTAACAGTCTTGGCTCCGGGTGCCAGCCTGAAGAGGTCTGTCGCCGTAGGCCCATTGCCGGAGAACGAGCTCGTATATGGCAGTGAAGCGAGGTCGGGACGGGGCTGTGTGATGTCGATACTCCACGGTCCATCGGCATCTACATCGAGAATGTAGTTGCCGCCCACCTCAATCCCAACAGCTTGGCTTCCCAAGTAGTCACCGATTTCGTTCGCTAACAGCTCAATCCATGCGCCGTTAGAGTCATACAGAGTCACAATGAAGTTGCTGCTGCCATTGTGCGTCATGTCGAATGTAGTCAATCCAGCCTGAAGCACGAAGTTGGAGGTCGCCTGAGACCCAGTCCCCTCAAAATCAGCTGGCTCTAGTAGTGCCGCGACCTGACCGGACACCGCACTAGAAACAGCCGTCGTTCCCCCGAAGATGACCACTTTGTCCGTGGTACCCCTCTGCCCTCGCAAGAACAGTGACGTGGGAGAAGACAGTGAAGTCGGCGCAGTCAGCAACTGCACCTGGTTCTGAGTCCCCATCGCCACCCCTGCAGCCAAAGCGTCTGGAAAGTTGGCACCTGACGATACACCGATGCAGTCGAGATTGACGCCCCAGTGTGAGACGGCGTATTCAACGACG
>DFBG01000029.1:0-6680 GCA_002367305.1 Actinobacteria bacterium UBA3086
TAGATGAGCTGATTCTCGTGGAAGTACACGATGCTCGGCACGCCGGAAACTGCCTCGCCCGCGAGGCCATAGAACTCCGCCAGGTTCACGAACGTCGATGCGTAGATGAGGTCCCAGCGCTTCCCGCCCACTGCGGCGGTATTCCGGGTTTCGTCGGCGAGGAACTCCTGATGCAGATGGCGAGTCTCCGCCGCCATGGTGATCGCAGCCCCGCGCATGCGCCACTTCCACTTGCGCGGCGGCAACGTCAGAAGATCGAACTCGACATCCAATCGCTCGAACAGCCCGTCGAGAACCGCTCGATGAGAACCACCGTAGTATGGCTCGAGGACGAGGATGCGCATGAGCTACCTCTTGGGCTTGCGGTACGCAGGGCACTTGAAATCGACCCACGTCATACCCTCGACAGCGTCGTACACCATGCGTTTCATATCGAGCTCTTCCTCACCCTTGATCACTTCGGCGATGCTCGCCCGGGTCGCGGGACGACGCGGCATGAAGAGCGTGCAACAGTCCGTGTGGTCCTGTATGGACAACTCGAAGGTGCCGATCCTCTCAGCGTCCTTGATGATCTCGACCTTGTCCATGCCAATGAGAGGGCGCAGCACCGGCAGCGTCGCAACCTCATCGACCGCACGGATGTTCTCAAGTGTCTGTGACGCGACCTGACCCAGAGACTCTCCTGTCACGAGCGCCATGGCACCCTCGCGCTTGGCGACCTCCTCGGCCACGCGAATCATGAGACGTCGATAGAGCAGGACGCGCAGGTCCGGAGGGCACATGAGGGAGATTTCACGCTGCAGATCGCCGAAGGGAACGATGTAGATGCGCCCGACGCCGCCGTAGCGCTGCAGCACCTCGCCGATCTGCGCCACGTTGTGCTCCGAGCGATCGTCGGTCTGCGGCCGGCCGGAGAAGTGGATACCCACTACCACGGCTCCTCGTTTGAGCAGCCGCCAGGACGCCACCGGGGAGTCGATGCCCGAGGACAGTAGCGAGATCACCTTGCCGGCGCTGCCAACAGGCAGACCTCCGGAGCCGGGGAACTTGCGGGCGAACGTATAGACCTCACCCTGAACGACCTCTATCCACACGGTGGTGTCCGGGTGATCCAGATTGACCTTGAGACCCGTCTCGTCCACCACGTACTGCCCGATGGCGATGTTCATATCCATGCTCGATATGGGGTGATCCGTGTTGGAGCGACGCGCTTCGATACGGAAGTTCTCGGCGCTCCCCGCCTCTCGCAGCGCAATGAGCGCCGCACGGTTCATGTCGCGCTTGAGTCGCGAGGTGACGAACACGGGCGCCGCGTAGGCGACACCGGGTTGCATGGCGATACGGTCGGTTATCCGATCGATATCCTCGCGCTCACTGAACTGGTCGGTATCGTCAAAGCGCACCACAAGGCGGCTCGAAATACGCTCTACGCGAGCTTCGGGAATGTCGGTGAGAGATGCGACGATGTTGTCGAGCAGCATACGCTCGAACTTGCCGCGGTTTCGGCCCTTGAGACCGATCTCATGATAGTGGACGAGTACTGCGCGCTCGAACATGCGCGCTCGACTACTTTGAGCTGTCAGCGACCCGCTCGTAGGAGACATCACCGTTGGCGATCTCCTCGAGAGCGAGAGTCAGCGGCTTGGTACTGGTGAGCTGCGCGATCTGGGTGGGAGCAAGCGTGAGAACCGCCTGGTCACGAACGCCGTGCACCATGTCGTTGATCTGGCGAGCACGCTTGGAGGCGACTGTGCAGAGCGTGTACTTGGAATCGACCGTGGAAAGCAGTACGTCGATCTCGGGCTTAATGACCATGAGTCAGGCTTCCTTCTTCTCGTTGGCGCAGGCATCGATGAAAGCGACGATCTCGTCCGTCGCGCGATATACATCGTCATTGTTTACCACAATGTCGTACTTACCCTCAAACTTCATCTCCGTTTCGCCGGTGCGCAACCGCAGTTCGATCTGCTCCTGCGTCTCACTTCCGCGACCCTCGAGCCTGCGGCGCAGCTCCTCGAATGACGGGGGCTTGATGAAGATCAGTCTGGACTCCGGAATTCTCTGTAAGACCTGCATGGCACCCTGTGGGTCGATCTCAAGCATGACCTGAGCACCCTCTGCGATCTTGTCACGTACGGCTTCCACAGGCGTGCCGTAGCGATTCCCGTGGACGAGAGCCCACTCCAAGAGTCCGTCCTCTGCGATCAGGTCATCAAACTCCTGGGCCGATTTGAAGAAGTAGTGCACTCCTTCGACCTCACCAGGGCGCGGAGAACGTGTCGTAGCCGATACCGAGACCCAGATATCAGGAACCCTGCCCAGAAGCTCTTGGACAAGGGTCCCTTTGCCCGCCCCTGAAGGGCCGGAAATTATGTACAAGTTGCCTGTGCGCATCTGCCCGCCATGAAGAGGCGTAGAGCGTGAAGAGGAGTCGCTCAGAATCAGCCCAGTCGATCCATGAGGGCGACACGCTGCCGCGTTCCCAGACCTTGGACGCGACGACTCTCTGAGATTTCCAGCTCAGTCATGATCTTGGTCGCCTTAGCCTTGCCGTAACCCGGAAGGCTCTCGAGGAGCGTGGCGACCTTCATGCGAGCGACGATGGGATCGTCGGACTTGCTCATGACGTCGGCGAAGGACATCTCACCGTCCTTGATCTTGGCGCGCAGAGCAGCACGCTTCTGGCGCGCCTCCGCAGCCTTTGCAAGCGCCTTCTTGCGATCCTCGTCGGAGAGATTGGGAAGTGCCATAGTTCCTCCTCGTCATCAACAAAGTCCTGAGTCGAGCAATCCCGACCGTGCCATTGTAGACACACTCGCCACGGGAATTTCAAGCAGCCCGATGTAGATATGATACCTGTGACCTGCGGAGATGCCAAGTCACTTGCTGGAGAGTCGTCTACTGCCAGGCGAGTCGAGCCCCACCCCTGTGGCACATTGAGCACAGGACGCTGGCTCCCAAGACTCTACCTCTAGTTTAAGTAGAGACTGCAGTTCTGCGTCGAACTTCTTCTCTCCTCCGCGATCGATGATCGACACGATGCCAGCCACCTCGCCGCCGGCCGCCTCGATCAGATCGGTCACTTCTCGGACCGAACCCCCCGTGGTGACCACATCCTCGACCACAAGCACCCTCGATCCCGCGGGCACATGGAACGACCTCCTGAACGTCATCGTCCCCTGCTCACGCTCGGTGAAGATGAACTTGACCCCTAGGGCCTGCGCGACCGCGAACCCGATGATGATGCCTCCGACGGCCGGCGACGCCACGAGATCGATGCGCTGCTCGGGCAGTGCCGCCACTGATGCCTCGGCGAGGCGCGTGGTGAGCAGTGAGTCCTCGAGAACCCGTGCGCACTGCACGTAGGTATCGGAATGTCTTCCACTGGTAAGAACGAAGTGACCGGAGAGGATGGCCCCCGCCTGTTTGAGGGAATCGAGCACGTCTCCCTCAGAGAGTTTCGCGTAGCGATCGTTGTGCATGGATCTACCCTTCCTTGACGATTCGGTCGAAGGCGTTGGCCGGATCGTCGGCCTGCGTTATGGGACGGCCGATCACAAGATGTGATGCACCTGCCTCGAATGCGGTGGCCGGAGTCGCGATACGCGCCTGATCACCCGCAGATGCCCAGGTCGGTCGTACACCGGGAGTGACGATCAGTGCATCGGGACCCAGCGCCTCACGCATAGCCGAAGCCTCTTGCGGCGAGCACACCACGCCGTCGACGCCGGACTCCTTGGCGAGTAGAGCCAGACGGGCGACCTGCACATCAGCCGAATCATTCACGCCGATATCCATGAGATCCGCGTCATCCATGCTCGTGAGCACGGTGACAGCGAGCACGGCGGGCTTCTTGACTCCGGCTTCCTTCGCCCCCGCACGTGCGCCGCGCACGGCTGCCTCCATCATGGCGCGGCCTCCTGCTGCGTGCACCGTGAACATGGCGCAGCCGAGCCTGGCGATCTCACGCGCGGCCCCTTCCACCTGGTGAGGGATGTCGTGGAGCTTGAGGTCGACGAACACCTCGAATCCGGCCTCATGCATGAGCCGCACCATCCGTGGTCCTTCGGCATAGAAGAGGGTCATACCCACCTTCACGAGGTCTGCATGCCCGGCAAGCTTGCCCGCCAACTCTGCAGCGCCACCAGCATCGGTGTCGAAAGCAACGATTATCCTGTCTCGCACGTGTCCCGCCTTTCCGTGTTCTCCTGCGCCTCAGACTTCGAGTGCGCCGATGAGTTCAGTGATCTTATGGAGCTCCCGTGAGTGAGCATATTCAGTGAGTCCGTCGACGATGCGCATGGTCGAAGTCGGGTCGACGAAGTTCGCCGTCCCCACCGCCACCGCAGTCGCGCCGGCGAGCATGAACTCGATAGCATCCTGTGCGTCAGCAATACCGCCCATGCCGATGATCGGGACCTCCACAGCGTTGGCCACTTGCCAGACCATGCGCAGAGCGACCGGCTTGATCGCAGGTCCGGATAGACCTCCCACCACACGCGCCAGTTTGGGGCGACGCGTATCGGCGTCGACGGCCATACCCAGAAGCGTGTTGATGAGACTCACGCAATCCGCGCCTGCATCGACAACCGCACGAGCGATCTCTGTGATGTCGGTAACATTAGGGCTCAACTTGACAATGAGGGTCTTAGACGTCGCCTCACGACAGGCACTGACCACGGATGCGGCCTCCGGACACGACGTTCCGAATACCATTCCACCCGAATCGACATTGGGGCAGGAGATGTTGATCTCAAAGGCATCGACCCGCCTATCGCCATCGAGCTTGCGGCAGACCTCCGCGTATTCCTCGACCGTATGTCCAGAGACATTCACGATCACGGGCACATCCTGCGTCTCCAGCCAGCCCAGATCCTTCTGTGTGAACACATCCAGACCCGGATTCTGCAGACCAATGGAGTTGAGCATGCCACAGGAGGTCTCGGCGATCCGTGGGCTGGCGTTTCCTGCCCACGGCTTCAATGAAACACCCTTGGTGACCACTGCACCAAGTCTGGAGAGGTCCACGAAGTTCGCGTACTCGCGACCCGAAGCGAACGTCCCTGACGCGGTAACCACGGGATTCCGCAACTTGAGCGAGCCTATGGTGACACTCAGATCGGTGGCGACCGTCATGCGACCACCTCCGAATCGATTATCCGCGAAGTGCGCCTAGTGCTTGGGAGGAATCTCTGAAGCATCCCAGCACACCTCCCCCGCATCGAACACGGGACCGTCGACACATGCGCGCTTGAGCCCGTCCTTGGTGCTCACGACACAGGAAAGACAAACGCCGATCCCACAGGCCATAAGTCGCTCGAGGGACACCTGACACGGAACGTCAGCCTTTGCGCACATCGAAGCTATCTCACGCTGCATGACCTCAGGCCCGCAGGCGTAGACCATGTCGTATGATCCCTCGTCGAGCAGGCGTGCCACCGGACCGGTCACAAAGCCCTTCTCGCCTTCCGAGCCATCGTCAGTCGCGATCACGACGCGACGGGTCACTGCCTCGAACACATCGCGGCCCACGAGACGCTCCTGTGTGGGCGCCCCCATGGCGACCGTCACGGCCACTCCTTGAGCGGCGAGCTTCTCGGCCAACCCACCCAGAGGGGCCGCCCCGAGTCCGCCTGTGACGATCAGAGCGTGATCAATGTTCTCGGGCACATCCCAACCGTGGCCCAGGGGACCGATCAGGTCGATGTCGTCAGAACAGCCAAGCTCCGCCATCGCGAGAGTTCCCGTACCCAATACCTGATACAGGATCTCGATCTGCTCCCCGTGCGCGCGATGCACACTGAACGGGCGACGCAGGATGAAGTCCCTGCCCCTACCGACGCGCAGATGCACGAATTGACCGGGCTCGACCAGGCTTGCCGTGTGAGGTGCGTGCAGGATCATGAGACCCACGCCCTCGGCGATCCGTTCGTTGCTCAACAGATCGACACGTTCGAGCGACGACTGATCGCCCGCGTGACCCTTCTCCCCTGTTCCACAACAGCCCGTCACTCGTCGGCCCCCTCAAAATCCTGGAGCGCGATGACGTCCAGACGACCCTCGATGATCGCCTCTATGCCGCTCACTACGGCGTTTGCGGCCGGAATAGTGGTGATGTTCGGAACACCATGCTGAATCGCCGCAGCGCGGATGTGATAGCCGTCTGAGCGTGTTTCCTGACCGAATGGGGTGTTGATGACCAGCTGAACCTCGCCATTCTTCATGGCATCGACGATGTTGGGTCGACCCTCATGCTTCTTGAGGACCTCGTGCACGGGGATTCCCGCGGCACGGATCGTGCGCGCGGTTCCTCGTGTGGAGATGATCTCGAAGCCGAGGAGATGCAGGTGCTTCACGACGCCGACCACATTGCGTTTGTCGCGGTCGCACACCGAAACGAACGCGGTGCCCGATGTCGGCAGCGAGTAGTCGATAGCCAGCTGCGATTTAGCATAGGCCGCCGGGAAGTCCGCAGCGACGCCCATGACCTCGCCGGTGGACTTCATCTCGGGCCCGAGCACGCTATCGGCGCCCGGGAAGCGACCGAACGGCATGACCGCCTCTTTGACGCAGTAGCGACCAAGTTCGCGGTTCTCGTCGGGCAGGTTCATCTCGATGAGCTTCTCGCCGGCCATGACGCGCGCGGCGACCTTGGCAAGTGGGACACCCGTTGCCTTGCT
>DFBG01000029.1:6759-7703 GCA_002367305.1 Actinobacteria bacterium UBA3086
GGCGGAATGCAGCACGCGGAGTCACCGGAATGGATACCAGCCTCCTCGATATGCTCCATGACGCCACCCACGTACACGGTCTCGGAGTCACAGACCGCGTCGACGTCGACCTCGATCGCACCCTCAAGGAAGCGGTCGAGCAGTACGGGGTGGTCCGGAGAGATGCTCACGGCCTCGGCCATGTAGCGCTCGAGATAGTCCTCGTTGTACGCGATCACCATGCCGCGTCCGCCCAGCACGTAACTGGGACGCACGAGGAGCGGGAATCCGATGCGACGAGCGACCTCGATGGCCTCTTCGAACGTGTTGGCGGTGCCTGCGGCCGGATACGCGATCCCCAGTTTGTCGAGTACTGCCGAGAAGAGCTTGCGGTCCTCGGCCAGGTCGATCGCCTCGGGGCTCGTGCCCATGATAGGCACGCCCGCGTCTTTGAGCGCATGTGCGAGCTTGAGTGGAGTCTGCCCGCCGAAGGTCACGACGACGCCCTCGGGCTTCTCGGCAGCGACGACGTCCATGACGTCCTCGAAGGTGAGCGGCTCGAAATAGAGTCGATCACTCGTATCGTAGTCGGTGGAGACCGTCTCAGGGTTGCAGTTGACCATGACCGTCTCGTAACCCATCTCAGCCAGCGCATAGGCACCGTGCACGCAGCAGTAGTCGAACTCGATACCCTGCCCGATGCGGTTAGGTCCGGCGCCAAGGATCATTGCACGCGGCTTTGTGGCAGGAGCGACCTCGTCCTCATCCTCGTACGTCTTGTAGTAGTACGGCGTACCAGCCGCGAACTCAGCCGCACAGGTGTCGACCGCCTTGAACGTGGACTTAACACCCAAGTCGAGCCTTGCCTGCCGGACATCCGCCTCAGTTGCATCGGTCAGATGTGCGATCTGGATGTCTGAGAGCCCGTGGCGCTTGGCCTCGTGCATCTTGTCGGCGGTCATGTC
>DFBG01000074.1:0-3014 GCA_002367305.1 Actinobacteria bacterium UBA3086
GTGATGCAGTCCGGGTGGGAGATCAAGGGCCCGTTCTTTGGCATCGTGGGTGGGATCATGGTCATGGCGCTGCTGGCATCGTGGCTCGTCGCCATACATGAACCTGCCGAGGAGAGCGCCTAGAGCGCTCGACCCAGGACCACGCCCAGTGCCGCTGCTGCCAGACCCAACGCGAGAGATCCGAACGCGTTCGCCATGGCGTGTGTGATCGCCCCACCCTGGAGGAGTTCGATGGTCTCGAAAGAGAATGTCGAGAACGTGGTGTAGCCACCCAAGAGGCCGACACCCAGGAACAGGCGCGTTCCTTCGCTCATGGTCGTGCGTTCCACGCCGACCGTCATGAGTAGTCCCAGCAGGAATGCACCGCTCACATTCGCTGCGAGGGTGTGCCAGGGGAAGTCACCGGGCGTGCGCGTGCTGATCGACTGACCCAGAAGGTAGCGCAACGATGCGCCGATGGCGCCTCCCGAAGCGACGGCGAGTAGATTCATGCTCACCAGACCTTCGCCATGGTCGGTGACTCAGCGCGAGGGAGGAGCGTGAGCGCATCGGCACTGCACGCGGAACGACAGGTGCCGCAGCCGTAGCAGGCCTTCAGGTCCACCGACAAGCGCTTCTCTTTGCGATTGAAGCTCAATGCGCCAAAGGGGCATCGGCGTTCGCAGGCACCACAGTTGGTACAGGCCGTTTCGTCGAGATCGATGACATACTCGCCACGCCACATCGTCTTGAGGTCGTGGGTCACGGTCGTGGCCATCGCCATGCAACCGCTCTCGATGTTGCAGTTGCAGATCGCCGCGATCAAGGGCGAACCGAACGTCCATACGGAGTGCATGAGGCCCTCTTTCTCACACTGGCGCAAGACCGTGAGCGTCTCTTCCTTGGTGAGGTTCTGGAACGCCCCGGTGTCAGGGCCTCCCTCGTAGCCTGCGAATGCTTCTTTGAGCGTACCGTCGACAGGGCCGACCGTGACGGCGAGACAGTATCCGTTGTCCGGAGTTCCGGCGGCTGTACGACACACGCAGGGGAGTCGAACCACCGAGGTCGCGAACTCGAGTATCTGCTCGCACTCTTCAATCGGGACGGGTTGCCCAAAGTGGTGCTTCTTCTGTTTCGCGGTCAGGTGCTTCTTGGCGAGTGAGGACAGAGGAGCTGGGATCTGATCGAGCAGTTGCAGCCCTCGTAGCCGACCCGGCTGCTTCTCCGAGAATCCCTGCACGAAGTCGATTATGTACTCGCGTCGCTCAAGATCGTCTTCAAGACTGGCGACGTAGTTCTCCGCTTGCAGATACCACGCTTTGCCGTCGCCGTGCTGAACGCAGAACTGACACATCAGGGACTCCCGTTGTCGATCGCTTTTTCTCGTGTTCACTCTAGCATTGTCCCGTCGGCGCCTGGGGCGTATCATGCGTGCCAACTGAATACGCGCCGTCCGGTGCCCAACGCAAGGTACCGGGAGAATAGGGAAGCCGGTGAGATTCCGGCACGGACCCGCCACTGTGAAGTGAGGATGCACGTTCCTCACAAGTCAGGAGACCTGCCGGACGGTTAGCGACGCGGCCTTCGTGGTACGAGGCTTGATCGCGGTTCTGCCCGTATCGGCAGGGCCCCAGGATTCTCGCCAAGCGACTCGAAGACCCCCGCAGCTTCTCTGCATGGGGTCTTTTTGTGTGCTTGACGGGGCCGCGCTACGTGAAAGGAGACGGCCCCGAGACTCATGCACGTCCAAGTTGTCTGAAGAATACGCGCACAATGGAGGTATACATGCAGTTCAGAAAAATGCTCGTCAGCCTGTTCGTCATCGTGCTGGCGGTGCTGGTACTCACCGGTTGCTCGTCTGCCAGTGACGCAGAGACTGAGTCGGATCTGGTCGAGTCGAGTTCCGCCGACGACAGTTCCACCGATGTCGCCGAAGCTCTGTTCCCCGTCACCGTGACCGACGATGCGGGCCGTGAGGTCACTGTCGAGTCCGAGCCGATGCGCATCGTGTCGCTCGCTCCCGCGAATACGGAGATCGTGGCGGCTTTGGGTCTCATCGATCGCCTCGTCGGCGTGACCACCTACGACGACTATCCGCCAGAGGTTGCCGATATCGAGAAGATCGGTGACTTCATCACGCCCAACCTCGAGGCAATCGCAGCCGCTGAGCCCGACCTGGTGCTCGCCACCACGGGCGTCCAGGCCGATGTCGTGACACAGCTTGAGGATCTGGGTGCGGTCGTCATCGCCATCGATCCTCAGACGCTCGCCGACGTGGCAGGCGCCGTGGCGGTCGTGGGTCAGGCCACGGGAGCCGTGTCAGAGGCCGTCGAGGTCATCGCCGATATGAACGCCGCGATCGAGGAGGTTCGTACCGCGGTATCCGCCGAGGAGCCCGTGTCGTGCTTCCTTGAGATCGCACAGGATCCGCTGTTCACCGTGGGTGACGGCACGCTGCTCGCCGACCTTCTGACCATCGCCGGTGGCGACAATGTCGTTGCTGAGCCCGGTTACGTCGGCTATTCGCTGGAGCAGTTGATCACCGATGATCCGGTCGTCTACATGGCCACGCTCGGTTCCATGAGCGATCCTGCCGATCTCGCCGTGCGACCGGGTTTCGACGGTCTCAGCGCAGTTGCAGCTGATCGTGTCTACGTCCTGGACGACAATCTCGTGAGCCGTCCCGGACCTCGCATCGTAGAGGGCCTTCGCCTGATCGCCGAGGCACTGCACCCCAACGCGTTCTAGGAGTCTGAATTCATGGTCAACCAGTCTCGCGCCCGTTCAGTCACCGTCATCACCGCGCTCTTCGCAGTGCTGCTGGTGGCTATCGTGGCGGGCGTGGGACTGGGGGCCGTTTCAGTCGGGCCGACGGAGGTGTTCGCGGCTATCGGCCGCGCTCTGAGCGGCGAGTCCGGTCCGGTCTCCGACGCCGTCATCATCGACCTGCGCCTTCCCCGGGTGCTACTCGCAGCGCTCGTCGGCGCATGTCTTGCGAGCGCGGGAGTTCTGTATCAGGCGATCTTCCGGAATCC
>DFBG01000074.1:3196-3399 GCA_002367305.1 Actinobacteria bacterium UBA3086
CTGCTGCTTGCAGGTGTCGCGATCTCGTACATTCTGGCCGCGCTCACGTCGTTCATCATGGTCCTCTTTCGCCAGTCCATGGCATCCGTCGTGTTCTGGATGATGGGTGGGCTCACGAGCGCGTCTTGGCGCTATGTCGGCATGATCGCCCCCATGTTCGTCATTGGCGTGGTCGTACCGCTGCTCTACACCCGCCAGCTCAA
>DFBG01000074.1:3570-3937 GCA_002367305.1 Actinobacteria bacterium UBA3086
GGCCCGGATCATCGACTGCTCCTGCCTGCGTCCACGCTTGCCGGCGCATCGATCATGGTCTTCGCCGATCTGCTGGCGCGCACCGCTCTGGCCCCTATCGAGGTGCCCGTGGGAATCGTGACGGCTCTCCTGGGCGGCCCGTTCTTCATCTGGCTTCTGGTGCGCCGAGAGGGGGTGAGGTGATGCTCTCGTTCGAGAACGTGACCGCCGGATATGGCGACACTGCGATCGTGCGTGATGTCTCGCTCGTCGTTCCGCCGGGCGAGATCGTGGGGCTCGTGGGACCCAACGGTGCAGGGAAGTCGACGTTGCTGCGCGCGATCACCGGTTCGGCCGACGTCAATCGAGGCGCGCTCACGCTGAACGG
>DFBG01000020.1 GCA_002367305.1 Actinobacteria bacterium UBA3086
AACACCTGGTTCCAGGTCGTTTCTCCGGACGTGAACATCTCCGTCAAGTAGCGTAGAATTCCATACTCACACGCACCCAGACAACAGACCGTGATCGCCGGGGCAGGTGCACCCCAGGCGCGGGAGGAATCAACAGTGGCTGAGAACGTGAAAGAGACCGGCACGCTTCTGGTAAAGACCGGACTTGCCGAAATGCTCAAGGGTGGCGTCATCATGGACGTCGTCAACGCTGAGCAGGCCAAGATCGCCGAGGACGCAGGCGCAGTCGCCGTCATGGCGCTGGAGCGCGTTCCCGCTGACATCCGCGCATCGGGTGGCGTGGCCCGTATGGCCGACCCCACCATCGTCGAGCAGGTCGTTGCATCCGTATCGATCCCCGTCATGGCCAAGTGCCGCATCGGTCACTTTGTCGAGGCACAGATCCTGGCGACCCTGGGCGTTGACTACATTGATGAGTCCGAGGTTCTCACCCCGGCCGACGAGCAGTATCACGTGAACAAGCGCAACTTCACCGTGCCGTTCGTGTGCGGCTGTCGCAACCTGGGTGAGGCGCTTCGTCGCATCGCCGAGGGTGCCAGCATGGTCCGCACCAAGGGCGAGCCCGGCACCGGCAACGTGGTCGAGGCTGTGCGCCACATGCGCACCGTGACCGACGACATCGCATGGGTCTCCGGCCTTCGCGGCGAGCAGCTCTACGATGCCGCCAAGAAGCTCCAGGCACCGTACGAGCTCGTCAAGTGGGTCGCCGAGAACGGCAAGCTTCCCGTAGTGAACTTCTCCGCCGGTGGCATCGCCACTCCCGCGGATGCAGCCCTCATGATGCAGCTCGGTTGCGACGGCGTGTTCGTCGGCAGCGGCATCTTCAAGAGTGGCGATCCCTCCAAGCGCGCCAAGGCCATCGTTCAGGCCACCACGCACTTTGAGGACGCAGAGATCATTGGCAAGGTCTCCCGCAACTTGGGCGAGGCCATGGTGGGAATCAACATCTCGGACATTCCGGACGCCGAGCGTATGCAGGAGCGTGGCTGGTAGGTGCGGATCGGGGTACTCGCTCTTCAGGGGGCATTCAGGGAGCACATCATGATGCTCGAGGCCATAGAGGTCCGGGCGGTTCCCGTGCGTCTGCCCGAGCAGCTCTCGGATCTCTCCGGCCTCATCATCCCCGGTGGCGAGTCCACCGCAATAGCCAAACTCATGGAGACCTACGGGTTCTATGACGCCATTCCGCAGCAGCACGGCGCGGGTATGGCTGTCTGGGGCACGTGCGCAGGCGCGATCCTCATTGCCGACGAAGTGCTTGACGGCATTGGTGGTCAGCGCAGCTTGGGCCTTATGGATATCACCGTTCGGCGCAACGCCTTTGGCCGACAGAAGGACTCGTTCGAGGCCAATCTGGACATCAAGCATCTGCCCGGCGACGACTACCGTGGCGTGTTCATTCGCGCTCCATGGGTCGAGCGCGTGGGCGATGATGTCGAGGTCTTGGCCAAGCACGACGGCGCGATCGTGGCCGTGCGGCAGGGTGACCTGCTCGCTACCTCGTTCCACCCGGAACTCACGGGCGACCCGCGTCTGCACCGGTATTTTGCACAGGAGATCGTGGCCTCGTAGCCATCAAAAGGGGAAGGGACCCAAGAGATGTCCGGACACTCAAAGTGGGCGACAACCAAGCACCGCAAAGCTGCGCAGGACAAGAAGCGGTCAGCACTCTTCTCCAAGCTCGCGCGCATCATCACCGTGGCTGCCAAGACCGGCGGCGACCCCAATCCTGAGAACAACGCATCGCTCGCCGCAGCGATAGCCAAGGCCAAGAGTTACAGCCTTCCCAAGGACAAGATCGATACCGCGATCGCGAAAGCGTTCGCCAGTGCCGACGGCGACAACTACGAAGAGGTCATCTACGAGGGCTACGGCACCAGCGGTATCGCGCTCTACGTTGAGGCGCTCACCGACAATCGCAATCGCACCGCAGCGGATGTTCGTAGCGCGTTCACGCGTGCGGGCGGCAACCTGGGCGCAACCGGCTCGGTGGCGTTCCAGTTCGAGCGCAAAGGTGAGATCACCGTTGAAGGTGTCATGGACGAGGAGGAGCTCATGCTTCTCGTTGCCGACGCCGGTGGCGACGACATGGAAGAGGTCGAGGACGGCTGGATCGTGTACGCGCCCACGGCCGATCTGCTCAAGGTGAGCAAAACTCTGGAAGAGGCCGGTGTGCCCGTCAAGGGTTCCGAGCTCGTCATGGAGCCGACGAATCCCACCGAGGTCGACGTGGGCACCGCCAAGAAGGTGCTGCGCCTGGTCGACATGCTTGAGGAGTTCGACGATGTGCAGACGGTGTATCACACCATGGAGATGACCGACGAGATCGCGGCGGCGTTGGACGAATAGGGCGCGACCTGAAGGGCGTAGGTCCTTTGCTCGGACATACTCGAACGGCCGCCCTTCGGGGCGGCCGTTTTTGTTACGGGATGTGGTACGAGGCTGCATCGTTATGGGTAGACTAGTAAGGAGTAATTTTCCACAGTCAGGTATCTCTAGTGAGGATGGGGTGTGCAATGCACGGATCTGGATATGTTTCACGCAAAGCGATGTCGTCAAGATTGAGAGTTGCGATCGTGTTCGCGGTCGCGATATCAATGGTTCTGAGCCAGGGAGTCATAGTGGCCAACGGTACGTGGCAGTCATTCGATGACCCACAGTTGATCTCCAAGACATTCGATGGCTCTCTTTCGACCGATGATTCGCGCAATCCCAATATCAGTGACGATGGTCGGTACGTTGTGTTCTCGTCAGATGCGAACAATCTGACGGCCGACGATCTGGACTTCGATAACCAGGATGGTGAGCGCGACGTATTCCGTCATGACCGCTTGACCGGGGTCACTGAATTGGTCAGCAAGTCCAGTTCATCCACCGAGACAGTGGATCGCGGCTCAAAGAACCCGGATATCACTGATTCGGGACGCTATGTCCTGTTCCATACCGGCTACGGTTTTGTGCCGGAGGACATGAATGACGATCAGGATTTTTATGTCAAGGACATGGATACCGGTTCGTTTGAGTGGATCGACTTCTATGGCGACGGATCCGAGTTGGGTTCGAGTGACTATGATGAGCGAATCTCCGGCGACGGCTCGTTCATTGTGTTCGAGTCATATAACGGTGACCTTTTGAGCACCGGCAAGATCGGAGCCAGCAGGAACATCTGGGGATACGACCTCGCCTCCAATGAGGCCACTCTCGTAAGTGCTCCAGCTGCAGATGGGTCATACGGTTCTCGCGGCAGCAGGGATCCTGCGATCAGCGATGATGGACGGTACGTGGCATTCCTGACGGGCAACGACTGGGATGACGACGACGATAACGGCGATCAGGATATCTACGTGCGTGACCTGCAGACCGGTGAGATGCGTTGGGTGGACTTCGCGGG
>DFBG01000159.1:0-1592 GCA_002367305.1 Actinobacteria bacterium UBA3086
CAGCCGGTGGCTGTTGTTCGGTGACGGGGGGCGGACCGTAGTGATCCATGGGGTCCCCAGCGGGGTAGACCAGGTTGCCCAGTTTGTCCCGGGCTTGGTAGTAGTGCAGTATGCGACCGCCATCATCGTAGTTGCCCGGGGCGGTCGCTTCGCTTGATGGGTCCGAAACGGTCCAGGCCACCACGACATCGCGGTTCTCTTGTAGCAGGCCGTCGCCGTCGAGGTCGATGTAGGCGCCAACGGTCATCGCTTTGACTCCGCCAGCTGTTCGCCGCCAGCTCAAGTACAGGTTCTCGCTGTCGTAGGTGGCGTTCACGAAGAAGATGTCCCGGTCGGGCTGACCCGGCCAGTCGGGATCCATGGGGTATTGGGTATCGAATGCGACGTTCGTCGGGTCGGCTCTGACGCCGGTCCAGTCGTCGAAGCTGCCGTCGATGGTGATCGTGGTGGACGTCAACGCTGGAACACTTGGAACTATGACGAGCGCCTGCGTAATAATAAGGGCGAGCACAACAAGAAGGCGCATGTTGCGTGCACTGCGCCTCCCCGACATACCCGAGAGAGCCGCACCGGCACTCTCGTTTCTGCGTCGTGTACCCAAAGAAGTCCTGTCCATCGGATGTTTTCGCGCGCCGCATATTGACCGGCGAGTCAGTTTTCGATACCTGACATGGTATGAGATGTATCGTCTTGTGATGTACATCACGATATTAATCATTGCTTATCGGTCTAGTTAATTGTTGAACGGGTCACATTGTTTGGCTGAACGGCTCTCAGTGAGCGATGAACGGCTAGGCCATCCTTTCGTCTAATGCGGTGGCTGACGCAGGAATCGGTCTTGCGCGCGACTACCTGCGGTGATAACCTAGGCGAGCGCTCAAAGCGCCAATGGATATTGCGGGGTGGAGCAGTCTGGTAGCTCGTCGGGCTCATAACCCGAAGGTCATCGGTTCAAATCCGGTCCCCGCTACCACGAAACTAGCAGGTCAGAGGTGCAATTGCCTCTGGCCTGTTTTCGTACACTTGGATTAATGAGATGACCGCTCGGCCTACGGTCCCGCGGCGCCTATCTCATCGGAGCCCATGTCATCGCCCGTGCCCTGCGGTCTCACACCTCGGTCGATGTCGTTTGCGGGTGCGAGCGCGGCCGAAGCTTTGCCCTCCAGTGGCGAGAGGAGCTTCAGGTGGTAGTCTCCCGCCGTGGTTGGTGCCGCCGACGAGGATAGCGGTGAGATGAACATTGGGACTGTGCCCATATTGCCGGTCTGGTTCAAGTAGCCGGCGAAGGACTGTCCGATATTGGTGTACTGGATCTCGACGACTCCTAGGTTGTCGGCGTGGAGTTCGTTGTTGGTCGCACTGCGTGAATCGTTGCCCCACACGATGCAGTTGTGCAGCTTGGTTGAACTCAGTCCCGAGGTGAGGTGGTGTATTCCGCCACCCACATCCGCGCTGTTCCCTGCGATGGTGGTATTGGTCAAGGTCACGTTGCCAAATCGGTTCAGCACGGCGCCGCCGTCGTCACTGGCGTAGTTCCCGGTCATCGTGCAGTTGTTCAAAGAAGCATGGGCTGAGGCCACGTACACGGCCCC
>DFBG01000159.1:1684-3614 GCA_002367305.1 Actinobacteria bacterium UBA3086
GCAGTCATTGAACCGGAGCTCAAAGGTGCCTCCCAGCCAGGGGGCGGCGACGCCGCCGGCGCCCGCCGAATTGCCCTCGAACTCGCATCGGTCGAACTGCACGTTTCCGCCGAGCCCGTAGTAGCAGGATCCGCGCCCTGAGCACGTGCCGGTCAGGGTGGCGGAGTTGTTCAGGAACGAGGTGTCCGATACGCGCGTGACTGACGTGTTGTCATGGGTGTAGATCGCGTACTCGGATCCGTTCTTGAACACGCAGTTCTCGATCTCCACGGGCCATGAGCCAACGCTCATGTTGTTCACTCCGCGCTTCATGCCATCGAACACACAGTCTCGAATGGTCGCTCGGCTGTCGGTCACATACGCGCCATAGAACGCGCCCCGCATCGTGAAGCCCTCAAGCACGGAGTTCGACGGATCCGAACCGGTGTTATTGAATCTGACGCAGGTGCTGTTGAACTGCTCGATGAAGGTGGAGTCCGGCCCGTTGACCGATTCAACGTAGATGTCCTTGCCGTCAAAGTTGAAGCTCGCGTAGGTGCCGTCATCCACGAGCACGGTGTCGCTCGTGCTCGCCGAGTCGATAGCGGCCTGGATAGTCGGGTATTCGCTTGGGACCTCCAGTGCCTCAAATATCGATAGGGCCATGTCTGAGGTGGGCGCCCCGGTAGCCGAGGCGGCGTCATCGTCCTCGAAGTAGAAGCGGTACGTGAGCTCCCCATCGCCTGCGTACGGTACGTGGACCGTCCCGGCAAACAATTCTCCGTTGCTGTAGTCACCGTCGATGACAGCAGGGTCATCAGCGCTAACCAGGTCATTCATGGGGAACTTTTCGCCCGGCTCGTAGACAGCATTGTCGTCGAGATCGACCCACACTTGAGCAATATCGGGTGCATCGTTGTTCAGGTCTTTGTACTCCACCCTGAAGTAGAAGGGCTTGGTCTCTGCCTGAGCATCAGGTGTCACGCCGTCTGACACGTACGCCACCTCGCCCGTCCAATCCAAGGACGGGGCGGTGTTGCCAGCTGGCTGCACCCACGCGTACCCGCCGCGCGCAGGTGCCGCATCGATGCCGTCGCTCGCGTTGAAGAACGCCATGTGGGAGCCGTTGCCTTCGCGGATCAGCTTGCTGGTGGCCGTATAACGCTTCCCGGCGACCACATCGGGGTCGCCCATGTCGGTCATGATGATCTGCTCGCCCGGGTCATTGAATCCGTTGAGGTCGTTTATGTTCAGCTGAAGCAGGAGGCCGCCATCGGGAAGCTCGCCGTCGGCATCCGAGTAGGTGATACGGAACTCAAAGTCCGTTTCGTTCGATGTGCCACTATTCGGAGATACGTAGTCGTCCTCATAGCCCACATCACCGGTGAACCGAATAACGGGTATCGCATTGGTGACAGACACGGTCCGAGTTGGGGTGGTGGACAGCCCGGTCACGCCGTCGGAACACTCGAACTTGTAGTTGAGAATGTCGTCTCCGGCCTTGGCGGGGGTCACGTTTGCGCGGTACACGCTGCCGTCGAAGTAGACTCCGTCTCCAGCCACCTCTGCATCCATGGTGATCGTCTCGCCAGCATCCGCGAAGTCACCATCGTCGTTGCGATCGAGCAGTAGATTCACGAAGATCGGTGCATTGTTGTTGTTGTCCCTGTACTCGACCTTGAACGTCCAGGCCTCATCTGCCGAGGCGGCATCCGGGTTCGCTCCATCGGTCAGATAGCCGGTGTCGCTCACCCAGTTGAGCTCCGGTACGACTCCAAACGCTTGCCAGGTCGTACGCCACGACTGCGTGGTGTTGTCGCCGCTGTGACAGCTCGCGCAGAGGTTCGCCGCTGTTACCCCTCGCCAAATCCATCCGTTGCTCATTGTCATGGGCACGTCGCCCGGCGTCGGTGGATTGGGATTGCCCGTGTTCCACGACGAGACCCCATTG
>DFBG01000117.1:0-2408 GCA_002367305.1 Actinobacteria bacterium UBA3086
TTCTCGGCCGATGAGCGCGATTACTGTGACAAGCGCGCGAAGCCCGAGGTGCACTACGCGCTTCGTTTCGCCGCCAAGGAGGCGGTGCTGAAGGCGTTGGGCACGGGCTTCTCCGGCATGCGGTTCACGGATGTCGAGGTGGTGCGCGAGCAGGGTGGTCGTCCGGTGCCGCGTCTGTACGGGCGGGCGGCGGAGCTGGCAGAGGAGAACGGCGTCATCGAGATGCACCTCTCGTTGTCGTTCACGCATACGACTGCCGTTGCTTCAGCGGTCGCGATCACCGAGGAACGTCGGCCCAAAAAGGACGAGCGCCTCGATGCCAAGGCAGAGCTTGCAGCTTCTTTCAAGGAGGCTCGGTCGCTGCTCGATGAGGTAGACCTTGTGGTAGATACGGTTGAGATTGACAGTCCCGACGACGGGACTCCAGGGAATACACAGGAGTAGACAGAACGATCGAGGGGCGGTTCCGACGGGGCCGCCCCGACTGCAGGCAGGGGAGGGACTGTTGTGGTCTACGCTCTGACCGAGCGAGCGGCACGACATGCAGAGGAGCGAGCGGTCGCCGAAGCTGGCGTCGCGCTGGGCGATCTGATGCGGCGAGCCGGGGCGGCGGTCGCGGAGACGCTGTCAGCCCGTGTTCCTTTCGGGCCGGTGGCAGTCGTGACCGGAGCCGGCAACAACGGCGGCGATGGCTGGGTGTCCGCGCGCGTGCTGGCATCCGCGGGGCGCGATGTTCGAGTGTTCTCCTTGGCCGATCCATCCGAGCTCAGCGCGGGTGCGCATGATGTCGCGGCTGAGGCTATCCAGAGTGGCGTGCCGTTCGAGGTCATTTCCGACGAGATGCCGGTGCATCATCTTGCGGGTTATGCAGCCGTGGTCGATGCGCTCCTGGGTATCGGGTTCGCCGGCGAACTTCGTGGCCCGTATGTCTCGGCGGTGCATGCGATCAACGCATCGGGGGCGCATGTGGTGTCGGTGGATGTGCCGACAGGCGTACTGTGCGACACAGGCGCTGTTCCCTGTACTGCTGTTCGTGCCGATGTGACCATCACCTTCTCGTCCCTGAAAGCCGGAATCGTGCTTCAGCCCGGGGCATCGTTCGCCGGAGATATTGTGGTGAGCAACGTGGGTGTACCTGAGGAGTTCGTGGGGGAGCTCGGCGATCCGGAGGTCTGGTCGGCGGCACAGTACGGCGAGCTGCTGCCCACCCTCGAGCCCAACACGTACAAGAATGCGCGGGGACGCGTGTTGATCGTTGCCGGATCGGGGGCGTTTCCCGGCGCTGCGATACTCGCCGCCATGGGTGCGCAGCGTATGGGCGCTGGCTACGTGACGCTGGCGGTACCAGAGTCCATCGCGCATGTTGTTCAATCAAAGCTGACTTCGGCCGTGGTCATGGGTCTGCCGGAGCATCCCTCGCATACGCTCGCTTCGCGCGTGACGGATGTGATTCTCGATCTCTCCCGCGAGTTCGATGCCGTGGTGATCGGTCCTGGTATGACTGTCGCCCATGGCGCGGTGCTCGTGACCCGCAACCTCGTGCAAAGCCTCAAGGCGCCGCTGGTACTCGATGCCGATGGCCTCAACGCCATGGTCGATGCGCTCGATGCCGTTCGGGCCCGCGACGGCGCGACGGTGATCACGCCACACCCGGGAGAACTCGCGCGTCTGCTCGACATGACGTCGGCCAAGGTGCAGTCGGATAGACTGGTATATGGAGCCAAGCTGAACGGTCCGAATCTCACCTGCGTACTCAAGGGCGCTCGAACGGTCATCTGCGGAGATGGCCGGCGGATCGTGAACACGACCGGCAATCCAGGTCTGGCCACTGCGGGAACCGGTGACGTGCTCGCCGGTATGGTCGGTGCGCTGCTCGCTCAAGGGCTCGACCCGCTTCATGCGGGAGCGTTGGCGGCGTGGGTGCACGGTCGTGCAGGAGATTACGCGGCGGAAGAACTGACGGAGACATGCATGATCGCGGAGGATGTACCGGGGTTCATCTCCTCGGCAGTCCGTGAGCTGAATCAACAGACATGGTGACGAAGGGAATTTGAGATGAGAGATATCAGCGCTAGGCAGATCATGACCGGGGATCCGGTCACGGTCGCGCGTGACCTCACGGTGAAAGAGGCCGCTCGGCTCATGGTCGAGAATCATGTGGGCGCTCTGCCCGTGCTGGATGGCGATAAGCTCATCGGCATAGTGACCGAGGGTGATCTGATCATGCAGGATGTGCGTCTTGAGTTCCCGACGTACCTGCATCTGCTCGACGGCTTCATTCTCTATCCGCCCGCGACGGCCAAGTTCGAGTCCGAGCTCAAGAAGGCTGTCGCGGCCAACGTCGAGAATGTCATGACCGCCGACGTGGTCTCTGTCGACGCAGCGGACTCCGTCGAGGATGTCGCCAC
>DFBG01000117.1:2459-3613 GCA_002367305.1 Actinobacteria bacterium UBA3086
GGCATCATCAGCAAGTCGGATATCGTGCGTTCGTTGATCGTCGAAGGCTGAGCATGACGTATCAGCGATACGCTCGAGCCGAGATCGATGTCTCTGCAGTTGCGCACAATGTGCGAGCGCTCAAGGGGCTGACTCGGCGCGGCACGCTGTTCTGCGGAGTGGTCAAGGCGGATGGGTATGGTCACGGTGCCGTCGAGATGGCTCGCGCGGTGCAGAACGCGGGTGCGGAGCGACTTGCGGTCGCGACTGTCGAGGAGGGTGTGGAGCTTCGCAAGGCCGGCATAGCCGGTACGCTGCAACTTCTTTCAGAGCCTCCGGCGAGTGCGGTCGATCTCATTCTTGAGCATCGGTTGATCCCGACCGTGTGCACGCGCCAGTTCGCTGTCGCTCTCGGGCGTCGCGCCGCCGGGATACAACGTGAGGTGCGCTATCACCTCAAGATCGACACGGGAATGAATCGTATCGGCGTTCCTGCTGAGCATGCGGCGAAGTTCGCTGCAGGGCTCAAGGATTTCCCCGGTATTGAGCTCGAGGGAACGTTCACTCATTTCGCCACGGCAGATGTCCCGGGAGACTGGGACTTCGAGAGCCAGACGACGCAATTCAATGACGCGCTGGCAGAGATGCGCACGGAGGGTGTAGATCCTGGGATCGTTCACGCGGCGAACAGCCCGGCGACGATCCTGCATCCGGAAGTCCATTACGACATGGTGCGTCCCGGCTTATCACTCTACGGCTTCCACCCTTCACCGGAGACCGCGACCCGCGTTGACCTGCGCGCTGTAAGGTCGGTTAAGGCGCAAGTCTCGTATGTGAAGCGTATAGGCATGGGAGAGGGTGTCAGCTATGGGCTGACGTGGCGCGCTGCAGCCCCCACCACAGTTGCCACCTTGCCTCTCGGCTATGCCGACGGCATCCACAGGGCCGCATCGAACTCCATGGAGGTGCTCATCGGGGGCAAGCGTTGTCGCCAGATCGGGCGCATATGTATGGACCAGTTCGTTGTCGAGGTTCCGCGGGGGGTTGAGGTTTCGTTGGGCGACGAGGCTGTGATCGTGGGCACCCAGGGGGATGAGACGATCACTACCGAGGAGTTTGCGGAGCACGCGGGCACCATCAACTATGAGATCTCATGTGGATTCGGTATGCGGCTG
>DFBG01000053.1 GCA_002367305.1 Actinobacteria bacterium UBA3086
GCCAGACCACGATCCGAGGTCACGGACACGACAACGATGCGCTTGCGCTCAGCATGCTCTTCGAGCAACGGATGCTCAGCACCCTTCGCGAAGCGGGCGACGTTGCCCAAGACCTCCATCATGGAAAGTGCATACGGCCTGGCGGCCTCGATCTTCGCCTGAGCCTTCTTGATCTTGGCGGTCGCGACCATCTCCATGGTGCGCGTGATCTGCTTCGTCGATTCGACGGAGACGATCCGCTTCTGTATGTCGCGTAGGTTCGCCATGATATCGCCCTAGCTTTCCGTGAACGATTCAGCGAACTCGCGCAGGACAGCGGACAGGGTCTCCTTGGTCTCGTCGCTCAGCTTCTGCTCACTTGCGATCGTCTTGCCGACCTCAGGATGGGCGCTGTTAACGAACTCGAGGAAGGCTTCGCGGAAACCGACCACGGCCTCCGGCTCAATGCCATCAAGGAAGCCTTCGGCGCCGGCATAGATCGCCATCGCCTGATCCTGCACCGACATGGGAACGTAGCGACCCTGCTTGAGCAGTTCGACGAGGCGCGCACCACGATTGAGCGTGGCCTGCGTTGACTTATCGAGATCCGAACCGAACTGTGCGAATGCCGCCAACGAGCGGTAGTTCGCCAGATCGAGTCGAAGCGAACCTGCAACCTGCTTCATAGCCTTGATCTGCGCGGAACCGCCGACACGCGAGACGGAGATACCAACGTTGATGGCCGGGCGCTGACCCTGGTGGAACAGGTCGGTCTGCAGGAAGATCTGACCGTCCGTGATGGAGATGACGTTGGTCGGGATGTATGCCGACACGTCACCGGCCTGAGTCTCGATGATCGGCAGAGCCGTGAGAGAACCGGCACCCATATCGTCGTTCATCTTGACCGCACGCTCGAGCAAACGGCTGTGCAGATAGAAGACATCACCCGGGTATGCCTCGCGGCCCGGCGGGCGGCGGAGCGTGAGCGACATCTGGCGATATGCGACAGCCTGCTTGGAGAGGTCATCGTAGATGCACAGGACGGCACGACCGGGGTTGTCCTTGGAGGCAACCTCGCCGTTCTCGCCTGTGTACATGAAGTACTCACCCATCGCTACACCGGACATCGGTGCGAGGTACTGCATGGGTGCGGGGTCGGATGCGTTCGCGGCGACGACGATGGTGTACTCCATCGCACCGTACTCCTCGAGCATCTGCACGACACCGGCGACCGTTGAGGCCTTCTGACCGATGGCGACGTACACGCAGATGACGTCCTTGCCCTTCTGGTTGATGATCGTATCGATGGCCACGGCAGTCTTGCCCGTCTGGCGGTCACCGATGATCAGCTCACGCTGACCACGACCGATCGGAACCAGTGAATCTACAGCGATGAGACCCGTCTGCATCGGCTCGTGAACAGGCTTACGAGCGACAACGCCCGGAGCCTTGAACTCCACCGGGCGAACGCCCTCAGCGGCGATCGGACCCTTGCCGTCGATCGGCTGACCCAACGGGTCAACGATACGACCGAGCATGGCCTTACCCGACGGAACCTCGACGACGCGACCCGTGGTGCGGACCGTGTCGTTCTCGCCGACGAGCGTAGTGTCGCCCATGAGGACAGCGCCGACCTCGTTCTCATCGAGGTTGAGGGCCATTCCGTAGACGACATTGCCGCCAGCTCCAACGAACTCGAGGAGCTCACCGGCCATAGCGCCCTTGAGACCGTCAACGCGGGCGATACCGTCACCAACCTGCTTGACGGTTCCCACTTCGCGGACATCGACCTCAGGCTTGAACGACTCAAGCTGAGCCTTCAATACATCATTGATTGCAGAAGCAGTGATGTCTGCCACTTACGCTTCACCTCCCTGGGGTGCGGTAGCAAGCGTCGCACGCACGGCGTCGAGCTGGGAGGAAACGCTCCCGTCGAGCACGCGTCCTGCGACGTTGATGATGATGCCGCCAAGGATCGACGCGTCCACGCGCTCACGCAACGTGACGGGGCGACCCAATGAGGCGGCGAGCTTGTCAGTGATCGACGCACGCATGGCGTCGTTGAGCTCGATAGCAGTCGTGACGTCCGCCACGACGATACCGCGCTCCTTCTCGGCGATCTCTCCATAGATACGGGAGACATCGCCCAGGAGGTCCACATGACCTCGATCGATAGCGAGCGACGCTACAGAGATGGTCTCGGCGGTGACCTCATCGCCAAAGATATCCTGCAGCACGGCACGCTTCTGGTCCGCGGGAATCTGCGCGTCGCTCAGAGCGGTGCGCAGGTCCACGTGGCCGCGAACAGCCTCGACGACGGCTCTCATGCCCGCGTCGGTACCGTCCACGGAGTCGGCCGCGGACGCGAGGTCGAAGAGGACCCGTGCATAGGTCCTTGCGATCTCGCTAGTCATTGAGGCTCCCCATCTCCGTGATGTAGCTGTCGATCAGCTTGGCGTGGTCCTCGACAGTGAGCTTCTCACCGATGACCTTGCCAGCTGCACCAACCGCGATCTCAGCGATGGCGCCCTGAAGCTCGACCATAGCGGCCTTCTTCTCGGACTCCAGAGCCTGCTTGGCCTTGGCGATGATCGCCGCGGCCTGTTCCTCAGCCTTGACCTTCATCTCAGCCTGCATCGTCTCGGAGACCTTGCGGCTCTGAGCGATGACCTTGCCTGCCTCGGCGCGAGCCTCGGCCATCTGCACCTTGTACTCCTCGAGCAGGCGCTCGGCCTCGACCTTGGTCTCCTCGGCCTTGGTCAAAGACTCTTTGATGGCCTCGGAACGCTTGTCGAGCATCGAGATGATCGACGGGAACGCGAACTTGTACAGCAAGACGAACAGAACGATGAATGCGACCCACGTGGGCCAGATCGCTGCGAGGTTCGGGTAGACCGAACCCAGTGTCGACGCGAGACCCTCGCCGCCGTGCTCGGCCGCGGTTTCACTCGCAAATGCATACTCTGCAAAAAGCAACTTCGGACCTCCGTCCTTCTACTAGGGGCGTGACTAGATGAGGAACGTGAGGACGAAACCGAGGAGCGCAAGCGCCTCAGTGAACGCGATTGCGATGAACATGGTGGTCTGAATTTGACCAGCCATCTCAGGCTGGCGCGCCATTGCCTCCAGAGCCTTACCACCGACAATACCGATACCAATTCCCGGGCCGATGGCCGCGAGACCGTACGCAAGACCCTTACCTATGGACGAAAGGCCTGCAAGAGCTTCTACGATGGAACCTTCCACGTCTGATCCTCCTTATCGCCGAGACCTGTTCTCAGATCTCGGAACCGTCAATTCCTAACCGGCGAGATGCGCCGGAAACTACCGGACTTAGTGCTCGGATGCATGCACCGAACTCTGAATGTAGACCGCCGTCAGAATGGTGAAGACGTAGGCCTGGATGAACGCAACGAACAGTTCGAACGCGTACATGAGCACGAGAAACACCAGTGAAACCGCACCGACGCCAACGCCGCCCGCAGACCAGCCGAGCTGGCTTTCCACGAACGGGAAGAACAGTGAGACGAATGCGGCGAACACACCCAAGATCACGTGTCCGGCGTAGAGATTGGCGAACAGTCGCACGGAGAGCGTGAGCGGTCGGACAAGGAACGTCGACACGAACTCGAGCAGGAAGATGAACCCACCCAGACCGATCCGTGCAGGAAGCGCCATCTCGCGCACTCCTGAGGGAACGAGACTCCTCAGGTAGCCGAACGCGCCGTTCTTTGCGAAACCGACGAACACGAAGACGATCCAGCTGATTCCCGCCAACGCGACAGCGCCACCGAAGGCGCCACCCCAGGCTTTGCCACCGGGGATGAGACCGATGAAGTTGGACAACACGATCATGAAGAAGAACGTACCAAGCAGCGGAACGTACTTGGGACCATCCTTCTCACCGATGACGTCGGTCGCCATGTCGCGAATGAACTCGACACCCGCCTCCATCACGCCGGCAAGTCTACCGGCGGGCGCGAGCGCGGTGGCTTCGCCCGTCTCAAGCGCAAGCCGCATCTGCTTCTTCTCTCGATTCGCCACCGCCACGAACAAGGCGATCACGACCACAAGAGAGACAATGCCCCACACGACATAGTTCGTGAGCACGAACGGTTCCGTCACCGGCCCTGTCGCATGCATGTCGTTGTAGGGCAAGACCGAAAGCTCATGAACGAGCTCCTCGATCTTTCCGGGCAATAAATCCAGAGGGTTCACGCGGCTACCTACCTCCTATCCTCTGGCCCTCACCGGGCGTGCATACCTATGCAGCCCAGCGAATCGGACCAACTCGACCGAATATGTGACAAGGAAACCGGCCGCGAATGCGATCGCGAACGGCGCGAATCCGTCAGGTGCGACGGCCTTGTAGATCCACAAGAGGAGAACAGAAGCCAGAAGTCGACCGAACATGGCGACAGCGGCGATGAGGAGTCCGCGAAACGGGTCCTGGGGCGTAACACCCTGGAAGCCTTTTCGGGAAGCGAACAGCAGCCCTACCCCCAGCACAAAGCCGAGAACGGCAGCCGGGACAGGCTGTTGCAACAACGTTGCAAGACTATCGATTGCGGGAGACAGTTGGTTACCCCTAAAAGTAATCATTACCGATCCAGTCCGCGCTTTTCGGCGAAGCTGACCGCCGATTAGGGCGATTTCCGGTGTGGGGGTAGCGTCTACGAAACTACTCTGCTGACAGCAGACAGTCGTAACTACTTCCGACCGGGGGGCCTCGGAAAGCGTGCCCATCGTACACTATGCCCCCTTGTGCGGCAAGAACACACGATGAGCTCAGAACACTCAGACAACAGTGCCTCGAAGTCAGCTCAGAACCCGTGTCGAGGGCTACTCGTCGGCCTGAGTCTCAGAGGGGGCGTCGTCGCTATCATCCGCTTGAAAATGAGCTGATTCAAACAGTCCCAGCCAGTACGCCATGAGAGCGGACAGCAGCGCGAGTACCACGAATGTGCCGAGCTTGAGGATTGTCGGCGCATAGCGAACCGCATAGCCTCCCACAGAGAGGGCGGCGGACCACACGTAGATGATCAGCACCGTCTGCCTCTGGTCGAATCCTCGACCGAGCAGGCGATGGTGGATATGCCCCTTGTCGGCCTCTTGGATGGGGCGATTGTGTTTGAGCCGTCGGACTATCGCCGATGCCGTATCGAAGATGGGCACACCTATGATGAGCAGCGGAACGGCGAGAGCGATCGCTGCCACCGACTTCATGACACCCAGAAGCGAGATGGTCGCCAAAGCGAACCCCAGGAACATCGCACCAGAGTCGCCCATGAAGATGGAGGCGGGATTGAAGTTGAATCCCAGGAAGCCGATGCACGCACCGATGAGCGCGGCGGCGAATGCTGCCGCTTCGAGACGATTGCCCTGTGCCGCGAGCACGAGGAAACTCGTGGCGGCGATGGCGGTGACTCCTGCCGCCAGACCGTCCAGACCATCTATGAGGTTGATCAC
>DFBG01000041.1:0-2698 GCA_002367305.1 Actinobacteria bacterium UBA3086
TCGGCAGTTTCCAGCACATTGAGGCCATTCCGGAGCAGTCGGTCCGGTAGCCCTCGAAGTACTCGCTCTGGCTGTAGGGGACGGGCATGTCGACCCAGCGCTTACCACGCGCGATGATCTCTGCGCGGGTGATGGCGAACGCGGGTGCAGCGGAACCGAGTACGAGTACGATGACGAGCGTGAGTGCGATTATCGTACGGCGTCGCATGTACGGACCTCCGGGGACGTCTCCCTTGCCCTAACTTGTATCGGCACGAATCGCAGCGGGATACAGTCCTGCCCTTGGCTGCTGACACATCTTGGGCATGTCAGCTTCGTGAGCACGGTACAGAGATAGCCACTGACAACACAGAGAAAGGCCCCGGCAAACGCCGAGGCCCTTTCAATGCTTGTGGCGGAGAGGGAGGGATTCGAACCCTCGAGACGGGGGATACCCGCCTAACGGTTTTCGAGACCGCCGCATTCAACCACTCTGCCACCTCTCCGCGATGGCGCGAGCGACCATAAGCCGCTTCGAGCGCACGTGCGAGTATACCGAGGGCGCGCTCGATGGGCAATCGAATCCGCTCGGCAACACAACTCCCCCGAAGCATGCCACTGGCTCACTGGTGGCTCGATGTGGCACGCTGGACACGTAAGCTCGCCGACGCAAACCGAACATGGAGCCGAATGCGCACACGTATCGATCACCAGACTCGCACCTCCACGTACCGACGACCGCATGCTTCCATGACGCGCGTCCTGCTGTCCGTGGCGCTATCCGCCACGCTCCTCCTCTCCCCTACAGCTGTGTTCGCCCGCACTCTCTCCACGGACACGATCGTGGGGATCACCCTCGAGGAATCCGGGCTGGAACAGTCCGCACCGGACGTCGAGGTGGCTGCCGGCCTCGTGTTGGATGCCGAGGGACGAGTGCTCTGGGCTCGCAGCGCCAGCGACACACGTGCGATGGCGAGCATCACCAAGATCATGACCGCCCTGCTGACTCTGGAGAACGCGGATCCCAACGACATCGTGACCATCTCTGAGAATGCCAGCAGCGTGGACTGGGCCATGGGGCTTGAGACCGGCGAGCATGTCACCGTGCGCAAGCTGCTCGAGTTCGCGCTCGTCGCCTCGTCCAACGACTCCGCCATCGCACTCGCTGAGCACGTGGGCGGGAGCGAGAGCGACTTCGTCCAGATGATGAACACCCGAGCCCAAGAGCTGGAACTCGAGGACACCCACTACGTGAACCCGCACGGACTCGACGCCGCCGGACACCGCAGCTCGGCGAATGACATCGCACGCCTGGCCCGGATCGCCATGACGAACGAGGAGTTCCGGCGGATCGTCGCTATCAAGGAAGTCGAACTCGGCACGTACGGCGACAGGACGGCGGAGACATTCAAGAGCACCGACGAGCTTCTCGGCGTGTATGACGGCATGTTCGGAGTCAAGACCGGCTTCACCGATGACGCTGGATGGTCGTTCGTCGGCATGGCGGAACGCGGGGGAATCGGCTTCACGACCGTCGCCTTGGGCCTGCGCTCGGACGACGCGCGCTTCGCAGAGACGACTCGGTTGCTGGACTGGGGCTTCGAACACCTCAAGATGACCACGATCGCAACGACCACGGAGACCGCAGGAGCGATTCCTCTCACCCAGAACACCGCGATCGAGGTGCCGCTGGGCTTCAGCGAGACCACCGAAATACCCATCTTTGACCTGGACGGCGAGATCGAGCGAGTGATCACCACGGATCCCGAGGTCGGCCTTCCTGTGTATCAAGGACAGGCTCTGGGCGAGGTGCGGTTCCACCAAGGCGAACTCACGCTGCTGACACTCCCGCTCATAGCCATGCAGGATGTCTCGGCTGCACAGGAGACAGTTGGCGCAGTACCCGTCTCGGACTTTGTCGACATCACCGTGACCGCTCGCGCGTCGAGCGAGGCGATCGATGTCCCCGCCTTCTCCTCTGAGGTCGAGATCGTGCGGGAGGTCGTGCTCGACCCCGAGATCAAAGCACCCGTGCGCGAAGGTGACCAGCTGGGCGAGATCATCTACTCGCAGAGTGGCGACGTCATCTTGCGCGTGCCGGCCGTCGCTGCTGCGAACGTCGAGGCGCCGTCGGTCATGGAACGCGTCGGCATCTGGTTCGAGCGTACGTGGAACTGGATCACCGGCAAGCCACGCATGGCGATCGTGCAGGTGGCCGAGGGCTAGAGGCCCAAGAGCGCGTGCGCCGCAACGCTCACAAGGGAGAGTCTGCGCGAAGCTTCAGATACCGGATCAGCAGGAACGATCCGACGATGAACCCGACGACGCCCATCGTCCCTTCACGGGGGCGGATGTGATGTGTCAGGGGCTCGCCTGGAGCGAGGATCTCCATCTCCTCCGCATGGACATCGAACTCGCCGCCGTGCTCTTCACACGTACGGTTGAGCGTGCCCGTCACTCGAATGAGATCACCGGAGTGCTTGTAGTGACCGAGGTACTCGATCCGTTCCACCATATCGGCAGTCATCCAGATTCCCAGGCCCACCTCGTCGCCGAGTATGTTCACCCAGCTGCCGCCGCCTAGTGCGCGAAGGACATCGCCGACCGCCTCGCCCTCGACCACGACAGTGGAGCCATCAAGAGAAGGGTCGAGCTCAACGACCTGTGCCGGAGACAGTACTGTTTCGTCGGCCAGTGCGACCGCCGGAGTTATCAGCAG
>DFBG01000041.1:2799-3002 GCA_002367305.1 Actinobacteria bacterium UBA3086
ACGATCTGCGCGCCGAGCACCAGAACCGCGATGAACTCCAACCTGCCGGCCCACATCTGGAACATGTAGACCAGCTTGAGACCCGTCGGCATCGAAGCCGACGTCACCCCAATGGACAACCCGGAGTTCGCGGTGGCTGAGACTGACTCGAACGTCGCCTGCGCAGGACTGTATCCGTAGGCCATTCCGATGATGGCCCCGGC
>DFBG01000086.1:0-825 GCA_002367305.1 Actinobacteria bacterium UBA3086
CTCTCGCACTCGCGTCTCTATATAGGGAACGTACTGGCGGCCATGCTGGGCGTCGTCACGCCGTTCTGCTCGTGCTCGGCCGTGCCGCTCTTCATCGGCTTCGTCGAGGCGGGCGTTCCCCTGGGCGTCACGTTCTCGTTTCTGATCGCGAGTCCCATGGTCAACGAGGTCGCGCTGATCCTGTTGCTGGGCCTCTTTGGCTGGAAGATCGCGCTGCTCTACCTGGTGGCCGGGCTCTCCGTGGCCATCGTGGGCGGCATCATCATAGGCAAGCTGGGCTTGGAGCATCTGGTCGAGGAGTACGTGTACGAGATCAGTGTGGGCAACAAGCCCATCGAGGAGCTCACTTGGCCCGATCGCTTTGCGTACGCTCGCGGTTATGTGGGCGAGATCGTCGGCAAGGTCTGGCCGTACGTGATCGGTGGTATCGCTATCGGCGGGTTCATGCACGGCTACCTGCCCGAGGACTTCCTGCTCCAGTACGCAGGCCCTGGCAATCCCTTGGCGGTCCCGATCGCGGTACTCCTCGGCGTGCCGCTCTACAGCAACGCCGCCGGCGTCATCCCCATTGTCTCCGTGCTCATGGACAAGGGCATGGCGATGGGTACGGTGCTGGCCTTCATGATGGCGGTCGTGGCGCTCTCCGTACCCGAGTTGATCATCCTGCGCAAAGTCATCAAGCCCAAGCTGATCGCGATCTTCGTCGGCATCAACACCATCACGATCATCGCCGTCGGCTACCTGTTCAATGCGGTGCTCTGACATGAAAAACTGGACACGCATAGTCATCATCGTCGCGGTCGTCGCAGTCATGGGATATGGCCT
>DFBG01000086.1:933-2692 GCA_002367305.1 Actinobacteria bacterium UBA3086
GCCCGCGTACATCCTCATCCACTCCGCGACGTGCGTCTCATGTGTTGAGATGGAAGCGACAGCGAACGAGGTCCTGCCGGAGTACGATGGTGAGGTGGAGTTCATCGACGCGCTCAACGGTGTGCCGGGCGCGGAGGTGCTCGCGCAGCGTTTCGAAGCCAACTTCATACCGACCTCGGTGTTCGTGGACGCGAACGGTGAGGTCGCCGACTTCGTAGTAGGGCCCATCGAGGCCCCCGAGTTGCGCGCCAAGCTCGATGCGCTTGTGGCGACGCAGGAGGAGAAGTAGATGACAGATTCGATACGCGTGACGATTCTTCCGGGCAGCTGTTGAGGCGGCACACTCCTCTTCGACCCTGTCCTTGGGGTACCGGACGATATGCCCGCCGGTTCCAGTTGAGACATGCCGTCGGAGTACAGACTCCAGGTCATGGAGTCATGGTTGAGTGGGGCGGGTATCGCCGCCCAGGTGGACGAGCGAGACATCTATGCGCTTGCGGATGATGAGCGGAACATGGTCATGGACGCCATGATCAAAGATGGGGCGGTCGCACCCATGGTGCTCGTGAACGGGCGCATAGCGTGTGTCGACAGCCTTGACCTCGACGCGGTGGTGACCGTCGCTCGGGAAGTGCTGGCCGGGTAGACACTCCGCGCGACGTCGTCTACGCGCTACACTCTCCTGATGCCGACGAGGTCGAGCGCTTCTTGAGAGCGCTTGAGAGCCAATCGAACGAAAGAGGTCACCTATGCGACAGAACCTGACTGCAAAGCGTGTTGCTATCGCTCTTGTTCTCGGGCTGTTGCTCGTGCTGTTGGCTGTGTACATCGAGTTCTACGCCACACCCGATGAACCCGGACACGTGGAACTCATTCGTAACGGGGCCGGGCAACTCCTCGTGCCGGTCACGATAGACGGCCAGGAGTACCAGTTTGTGTTGGACACGGGGTCACCGTACGTCCTGCTTCGTTCTGATGACACGAACGCCCAGTCAGCCGTGGATGCGGAGCGGATAGAACTCGCATTCGGTTCCGGGGTGCGCACGGGCACGGTGGCCGAGGTGGATCTACGTTGTGGCGATCACTCTGCGTCGGACTTCGCGATCATGTTGCTCGACGAGGACGGCGCGGACCTCGATTCGCTTCTCGGTCGCGACGTGGACGGAATCCTCGGGCTGGCTGAGCCGGACTATCGTGATGACGAGCGTCTGGACTGGATCATCGAGGCGATGATGCCGACCGTGAGTTCGTACTCCATCTTTCCGCGTGCCTTTGGCCACTCCACACTTCAGTTCGACCCTCCTGTGCTCGGTGCCGACGCGGTCGCGTACGTCGAGTCTCTCGAGCAAGACGGTCGTACATCGATGGAGCCGAGAGTGGCGGTGCGTCTGGTTGACGCGGACTCCGGTCGAGAGGCCGTCGGCTTGGCGCTTCTGGACTCTGATGCAGAGACCGCTGTCACGATCGATCATGACTTGTGGGAGCAGCTCTCGCCTGCGAGCGGTGACCCTGATGCGAACTCGTTCCCCATGAACGTGAACCTGTTCGGTGACGATGGGGACACCTTATCTGTAGGTAGATGGAGCCCTGAAGACGCACACATCGTCGACCTCTCCCATACTGATTACGACATCGTGCTTGGACTCGATGTTTGGAGGGCTCTGTCAGTGAGGGTGGCGCTGTCACAGGACGGCACCGTCGTGACCACCGCCGGTCGCTAGTCCACCCTGCCAGTCGCATCGTTCGTGGAGATTCCATG
>DFBG01000022.1:0-1767 GCA_002367305.1 Actinobacteria bacterium UBA3086
TTCCCGGGCCTTGAGTCAGTGTTCCTGGGCAACGTGATCCGTCACGGCGAGTTCGAGGAACGCTGCCAGATGTGTGGCGACTGCGTGCTCGACGCTACGGCGGGTATCTGTCCTGTCACCACGTGCCCCAAGGGGCTGCTCAACGGGCCATGCGGCGGTATGTGGGACGGCATGTGCGAGGTGCTCACCGATCGCGAGTGCACGCACGTGCGCATCCAGAGGCGTCTTGCCGAGCAGGGCCGAGGAGCTTCAGGCGCGCTACCGCCCAAGGACTTCTCCAAGAAGCTCAAACCAGGGAGTGTGAATCTGCGCCCTGATCGTGGGCGCAAGGGCTCCAAGGGAGGTGCTGGCCGATGAGTCGTCTGAGAGATGCACTCGACCGCGGTGAGTTCGTGATCACCGGCGAGGTCGCACCACCGCTGGGCACCAACATGACCAGCATGGATGCGTCTGTGGCCGAGTTGGGGCCGCTCTGCCACGCGCTCAACGTGACCGACAACCAAGGTGCGACGCTGCATCTGAGCTCGCTCGCTGCATCGCGCGCGGTGGCTGACGCTGGCTTTGAGCCAATCTTTCAGCAGACGTGCCGCGATCGCAATCGACTCGCGCTTCAGTCCGACCTTCTCGCGGCGTGGACGCTGGGTCTGGAGAATGTGCTTGTGGTCACGGGTGACGCACCGCGCGGCGGGGACCATCCGCACGCTAGGGGCGTGTTCGATCTGGACTCATCGCAGCTGATCGAGATCGCGGCGGGCATGAACGACGGACATGACATGATCGGTCGCGATCTGGACGGCGGAACCGACTTTCTGATCGGTGCTGCGGCATTCCCGGAGGCCGAGCCTTGGGAGGCGCAGTACGCCCGCATTTCGCGCAAGATCGAGGCGGGCGCACGTTTCTTCCAGACGCAGGCGATCTTTGATATCGACAAGTTCGCCCGAACGGCGGACGCGGTCGCGCCGACCGGAGCCAAACTCATCGCAGGCGTACTTCTGCTCAAGAGCCCGCGGGTCATCGACTTCATCAATAACCGTCTCGCAGGCCTCATGATTCCCGACCATGTCGCCGACCGGATTCGCACTGCCGCTGATCCCGCCGAGGAAGCCGTGCAGCTCGCCATCGAGCAGGTCAGGGCCTTGCGTGAGGTTGCGGATGGCGTGCATATCATGCCGCTCGGGATGGACACATCAGTAAGGCGAATCCTCGAAAGCGCTGATCTTATCTGAAGATTCGCGATCCGCGAGGTCTGAATCGAGCCGGGTCTGCGCGAGGAATCGGCTCATTTCGTCGCGGAATATCGACCGTTCGTCACTCGAACCCGTAGTTCGTCATCGGGGTTCGTATCTCATCACTGGGTTCTTTCGTTCTTCTCAATATTGGATAAGTTCACTTAAGGAAGCGAACCATTGCGATGTTGAGAATATTCGAAGAGGTGTTCGACCGTATGGACGGTGGATTCTCTGAGCCTGCTCCTGACCCAACGGTGGGTGCTGTGACCGCCGCTGATGCGGTGCGCACGGCCGCGGGTCTCAGCGCCCGATCGAAATCCTTGCGTCAACGCGCCGACAAGTTCGAGGCTCTCTCTCGTTTGTTCGATCTCGACTTGGCCTCCTATCGCTCCGCGATAGAGCAACTCAGTGTTCCGTGCGGCGGCGTGGCCGTGTGTGCGATGCAGAAGTCCGGTGTGAGACCGGCTGCAGAGGCGGCACTGGCTTGGGTCGACAACGTTTCCAGTCTGGGTACGGTCACTGCGGAGCACATCCGTCT
>DFBG01000022.1:1855-4560 GCA_002367305.1 Actinobacteria bacterium UBA3086
TTCTATGAGGTATGTGGGTTCGTCGCCAACTCTGGCGGCGGACGTTCCTGTCCCACGCATATCTCCAACGAGCTTGAGTTCGTCGCGTACGCGCTGGGCCGTGCGGCAGAAGGCGAGAGTCAATGTGAGACGGCGGCACACGACTTCGTCGCCAACCATCTCTCCACATGGGGAGTCCTGTTCTCGGCTGCCGTGTATTCGCGTTCGGAGCATCCGGTCACTCGATTCGCCGGTCTTGCGCTCGAACACCTGCTTCTGTGTGAGAGAGAGCGGGCCCTTTTCGACATGCTGAACGANNAGCCACGCACATCTGATTCCCCTCCCAGCAATCGGTGAGTTACCATTGCAGGAGTCATCTGCCACGATCGAACGAGGGGTCTTCGAAGCATGGTCGAGTCTCGCGAAACCGAATCCTCGCTTGATATTTTTCCGAAGGAACACTGGCGCTCAAGTCGCTGGTTGATTCTCGCCGTCGTGGGCACCGTCGTGGGAGTCCTTCTTCTAGCCGCAGCCTTTCTGGACGCATCCAAGATGCCTGACCAGGATCCGATCGAGTCACCTGAATCGATCACGATGCATGAGGGCGATATCGTGATCGCCGTTGCTCGCACTCCAGGTGGACCGACGGAATGGGCCAACTGGGCGCAGGTCATTCAGTATCTCTCAGAGAATCTCAATCAGCCGGTCATCGTTCGTTACCTCTCCGAGGAAGACGAGGCCGCCGGAGTCATCGCGACCGAGCATATCGATCTGGCGTTCGTATGCGCCCAGCAGTATCTGGATCTCCGGGAGAGCGGTGACGCACGTGGACTTTGCACGCCCGTCATGCAGGGTTCGACGACTTCTCGATCCCTTCTCATCGTTAAGGAAGACTCCGAGTTTGAATCGTTCGAGGACTTGAAGCAGCTCAGGATCGCGGTCTCTGATAAGAGCTCCCTTGGCGGGGTCGCTTTCATGCAGTATCTGGCCGACGAGCATGAAGTGACGGCGGAGACGTATTTCTCAGAAATTCATTTTGGGGACACCATGGAGGCTAATCTCAGCGACCTGCGGAACGGATCGGTCGATGTGACCGTAGTGAACGACGTGCAGACGAATATCGAGGGACTCGGTTTTCGCGTGATCGAGGCGTCACCATTCTTTGGCAACCCGCCACTGATCGCCACTAAGCATGTGACCCAGGAGCTCAGCGATCGCGTGGTGGCCATCCTCACCGATTTCGATGCGGAGGGCGAGTTGCCGTCGGATAGCGCCATCGACGGATTCGTCCCGCTCAATGCCGACGACTATGCCTTTGCCAATATTCTGCGGGTATCCTGTGACGATCATGCACATCCATAGGGGCTCATGAGTCTGGACCTGAGACATACACAGCGACGCAGGGTCTCACTCACAGTCCGCTACGTTGCACTCATCGTGCTCATCGTCGTCATTTCAGGAGTGCTCACCGGACTCGTCGTGACCGCCTTCTCGATTAGAAACGCCGCGCAGGAGCGCCGAAACACGCTGGAGTACGCGGGTGGCGTCGTCGCGGCCTCGATCATGCCTGTCGTTGCCGATCAGGATCCCCAGCGGATCCGTGTGCAGTTGCGCAGTATTCTTACGGTGACCGAGGATTATGCCATCGAGTGCATCGAGATCATCGACGCCTCTGGGGCGGTGATCGCAGAGACGGAGACGGGCTGCACCTGTGGCGAGGTGGAGACGGGGTCGTCGATTCTGGACGTGTTCACCATGCCACAGGTCGTTCAGGTGCCCATCGAGATCGATGATCTGCTTCTCGCCACGGTACGCATCCAGTTCCTGCCCGTCGGTTTGGAGTCTGCGCTTTGGGAGCCCTTGCGCGCCACCGGGCTCATTGCCGCCATGATCCTCGTCATTGCGGCATTCTGGGGCGTTTGGGTCAGTGTGAGAACGGTGGTCGAGCCAATCGTGCGTTTGCGTGACGGAGCCGCGGTCATTGCCGGAGGAGCTCGGACATTGACTCTCGACCGAGGTCGCCGAGACGAAATCGGGGATCTCGAGCGGGCGCTGGATGATATGACCGTACAACTCGCCGCTCATGAGAGTGAGCTTCATGAGTCGTATCGTTCGCTTGAGATGGCGTTCGATAGTCAAGCTCAGCTCGCGGAGCAGTTGGAGCGTGCGCTGGGGGTGAAATCCGACTTTGTGGCGGTTGCCTCACACGAGTTGCGCAGTCCACTGGCGGTATTGCAGCTCTATACGGAGATGCTTGAGGACCATGAGTTCGGTGAGATCGACGAGCAGACGGCCGATGCACTGGTCTCAATCGGATCGGCCACCAAGCGGCTGACGTCCATCGTATCGAGCCTCATGGACGTGGCGCTTCTGGAGAGAGGGCTCATGCCTATTGAGTTCTCTCAGGTTGATCTGCGCCTGATAGTTGAGCAGGCAGCGGCAGAAGCTCGTTCTCTGTCATTGAAAGAGGGCGTCACCGTCTCGTGCGATGAAGAGATGCCCGAGGTGGAGCTCCGCGCGGATGGCGTACGACTGCGACAGGTCATCGACAACCTGTTGTCCAACGCGTTGAAGTACTCGCCCGCGGGGTCGCATGTACACCTCGGCATGCGTTTGGAGGAGCGGACAGCCGTCATCGATGTGGCGGACAACGGTAGGGGAGTCCCGCCGGAGCGCCGCAATATCCTGTTCGAGATGTTCGGACGCGGAAACGCCGAGGACAATGC
>DFBG01000135.1:0-4586 GCA_002367305.1 Actinobacteria bacterium UBA3086
GCCCAGCAGATCTGGCACGTGACCTTGCCCTGTTTGACCGCACTGCAAAGCGGCAGGTCCATTACCGGCCTGCTGCTGCGCCAGTTGCCGGTCTCGCCGGCCTCTCCGATGCTCGGAAACGAGGTCGCTATCTCGCTTCCGCATGCTCTGGTACCCATGGGTGACTCCGTCTCTGAATCGCTCGTATCTACTTCTGGGTGCACTCGAAGGCCAGACGTGCAGCCTCGATGTTCTTGTCTGCCGGACCCGTCGGGAAAGCCTCTGAGATCGCCTCGCCCACGCTCTTGAGCGTCACGAGCCCCGTAGCCGCGGCGATGCTGCCCAGAATGGCGGTGTTCACCATGGCAGTGCTGCCGACGATGACCCCCGCTGCTTCCGCCGAGCCGGTCACGTCCGCGACGACGACCCTGAAGTCGCCGACAGCGCCGATCTCCTCTGGTGTGCGGACCGTGTTGACGATCATGACTCCGCCGGACTTGAGCCCCGCCGCCGCGTTGCCGACCTCGACGAGCGAGTCATCGAGCACGACGACCACGTCGGGCTCGCTCACCTGCGAGAGCACACGAACCGGCTCATCGGACAGACGCGTGTAGCAGGTGATGGGGGCGCCTCGGCGCTCCGCACCGAACGACGGCGCGCTCGTGACACCGGCGAACCCGGTGAGGAAGCCGGCCTTGGCGAGCAGCTTGGCTCCCGTGACGGCTCCTTGACCTCCTCGGCCATGCCAGCGAATCTCATGCATCTCCATGGTGCTACTCCCCGCTCTCGCGGGCGAACACGCCGACCTTCACGTTCAATGACTCGGCGGCCATCTCGCGCAATCTGTACTTCTGGATCTTGCCGCTCGCGGTCATAGGGTACTCGTCCACGAACCAGATGTATTTGGGACACTTGTACCGTGCCATACGGGCACGCGCGTACTCCTGCACGTCGCCGTCAGTCACATCCGCACCCTCGGCCAGGCGAATGAACGCGCCGACGACCTCTCCATACTTCGCGTCCGGCACGCCGACGACCTGCGCGTCCTCGATGCCGGGCATGGTGTAGAGGAACTCCTCGATCTCGCGAGGGTAGATGTTCTCGCCGCCGCGAATGATCATGTCCTTGATTCGGCCGGTGATGCGGTAGTAGCCATGCTCATCCACCGTACCGATGTCACCCGAGTGCAGCCAGCCGTCCTTGTCGACGGCGTTGGCGGTGGCCTCCGGCATACCGTAGTAGCCCTTCATGATGTTGTAGCCGCGGCAGAGAAGCTCGCCTGGCTGGTCGGGCTCACAGTCCAGCCCGGTGTCCGGGTCAACTACGCGAACCTCGATCTCCGGCAGCGCACGACCGACCGTCTCAGTGCGACGCTCGATGGTGTCGTCGGTGGAGGTCTGCGTGAACACGGGGCTCGCCTCGGTCAGACCGTAGGCGATGGTGATCTCGGAGCAGTGCATCTTGTCGATGACCTGCTTCATGGTCTCTATGGGGCACGGCGAGCCGGCCATGATGCCCGTACGCAGAGTCGAGAGGTCGAACATCTCGAACATGGGGTGGGCAAGCTCGGCGATGAACATGGTGGGGACGCCGTAGATCGCGGTAGCTTTCGACTTCTGCACGGCTGCGAGCACCACGAGCGGGTCGAAGCTCTCGAGCATCACGAGTGTTCCGCCATGGGTGAGCGTTGCGAGCACTCCCAGGACGCAGCCGAAACAGTGGAACAGTGGCACCGGCAGGCAGAGGCGATCGTCCGCAGTGAGCTTCTGGCGTTCGCCGATGAACCACCCGTTGTTGAGGATGTTGCGATGCGTCAGCTGCACACCCTTGGGGAATCCGGTGGTGCCCGAGGTGTACTGCATGTTGATGACCTGATCGGCGACCAGCGAGGGGCCGATCGCTCTGAGCTCGTCGTCGGGCGTGTGCTCGCCCAGGATGAGCAGCTCGGGCACATTGTAGAAACCGCGATGCTTCTCCGGCCCCATGTAGATGAGCGACTTGAGGTTGGGGAACTCCTCGCTCACGAGGTGGCCGCGCTGCTGCGTCTGCGCCTCGGGCACCAGACCACGCAGCACCTCGACGTAGTCGACGTCGCGGAAGGTGTCGATGATCACGAGCGCCTTCATGTCCGACTGCTTGATGACGTAGGCGAGCTCGTGGCTCTTGTAGACCGGGTTCACGGTGACGAGCACCGCGCCGATCTTTGCGGTAGCGAACATGAACGTGAGCCAGTCGGGTACGTTGCGCGCCCAGATGCCCACGTGATCACCGGTGCCGATGCCGATGGAGAGCAGGCCCTTGGCGAGTCGATCGACGCGCTCATCGAACTCGGCGTAGGTCCAGCGCAAATCCCGATCCGGATACACGATGAACTCGCGGTCGGGGTCGGCCGCGACCTGCTTCTCAAAGAACGCGCCTATCGTGAGGTCCGTGAACGGACCTGTGAGAGTCTTTCCCATGTCTGCGCCTCCCCTTAGAGTGGCGCGTACACGACGGCCAGGATGCGAGCGGTCTCATCGCCCGCCGCCTTGACCACGTGCGGCACGATCGAATCGTAGTAGATGCTATCGCCGGCCTCGATCACATGGCTACCCTTGCCATAGTCGACCTCGATTGCGCCTTCGAGCACGTAGATGAACTCCTCGCCCTCATGGCTGGAGAGCGTGCGCTCGTCCTTGTCGCCAGGGGCCACCGTGATCATGAACGGCTCCATGTGGCGCGTGGTCTTGCCTGCGGCGAGTGAGAAGAAGTCGAGCACGCCGGACTCGCTCGAGGTCTCGAGCGACTTGAGCCGCGTGACCTCCTCGGCAGCACCCTTGCGAGTGATGACGGGACCTACGCCAGTATCGTCGTCGAGCAGCGTGCCAAGGCGCATGCCCAGCGCACGCGTGATCTTGATGAGTGGTGCCAGCGACGGGGCGAGCTCCCCTGCTTCCAGTTGTTCGATGATCGTTATGTCGCAGCCGCTGCGCTCCGCGAGGTCTGCAGCGGAGAGTCCGAGCGATTCGCGCACGATCACGATCTTTGATGAGATGCGAGCGTTCTCCTGCATGTAGTGCCTCCCCATGTCCCTTGAGTGCCTGTCCCTGGTGCCTATCGACGAGTCGGATCCGCAGTCCATCATGTCCGCCGACAGAAGCCTTGAGACAGCATGATACGCGAACGCACCGACATACGGAGGGCTCGACTACCGACCAAGAAGTCGGGCCGCGTTCCCGCCCAGGATCGCCTCGATCTCGGCTGCCTCCAGACCGAGTGCACGCAGATGAGCCATCTCACCCTTCGCGTCTGTCCAAGGCCCATCGGACCCAAAGAGAACGCGGTCGACGCCGTGAGCTCGGATCATCGCAAGGAGTCGATCATCCGAGAGATGCCCGGGAGTGAACGCGGTGTCGAACCACACGTCACGGCCGACGAGAAGGTCGCTGACGCCGTTCCAGCACCGATACCCGCCCATGTGCGCGAGAACGACCGTGAGGTCGGGGAATGCGTCCAGCAGCGCCGCGAATGACTCCGGCGTGCCGTGGCAGGTGTCATGCACTTCGTCGGCACCCGCATGAAAGAAGACGACCATATCATGAGCGATCGCCGCTTCGTACAACGGTGCCAAGCGGGGGTCGTGCGGCTCGAACGCCTGATGCTCGGGATGCAGCTTGAAGCCCCGGATGCCAGCGGCAGAAATCCGCTCCATCTCTTCGGCGGGATCGACCAAGTCGGGATGCATCGCGCCGAAGGGCACGATGTGGTCATCGGCGAGCGTAGCCACCCACTCGTTTATGGAGCGCACTTGGGACACCTTGGTGGCGACCGGCTGGACCACGGAGATGTCGACGCCGGTGCGACGCATCTCGGCCTTGAGCCCGGCGATGGTGCCGTCATAGTGTGCCCTGAGCGTGCCGACGGACTCCAAGGCTGCGACCGCCTTGAGCGCGAGAGCGTCGGGGAAGATATGCGCGTGAATGTCGATGATGCTCATGCTCGGCTCTCCCAAAGTTCGCAGACGTACTCTCGGCATATCGGTGCCCTGAACTCACGCGGCAACAGACAGCCGGTGTCGGGGTGGCAGAACTGGCACTTGCGCGTGTCTACCCACGCCGGGAGCGTCGCTCGGTACGCTTCGCCCTCGGGTGTGGGGAGATGGCTGATCCGAGGATCGTGCAGCGGCTCGACCCCGGCGGCTCCGGCGGCCAGCTCGGTCGGCGTCACGACAAGCGCCCCGCTCGCAGTCAGACGCTCCAGCCAGAGATCGATGTAGTCCGGCAGCCAATCCTGCCCGATGTACTCGCCGTTCTCATCGTGCGCCAAATAGAGGCAGCAGCACAGCCCGCCGCAATCTCCACAGAGATCGGGCTTCTCGTCACGCGCCTGGGTATCGGTGCTGGTATCAGACATGCCTGACAGAATAGCGCAGGCCGATGGTACGATGCCCACAGAAGGCATGTCTTCTGGGAGAGAGGGTGTATATGAAGATCAAAGCAACGGTAGTCACAGCACTTCTCATCGTGATGCTCGTGCTCGTGGGCTGTGGAGCCGACGACTCAAGCTCCAATGGAGACACGGAGAGCGGGTCGGAACCTGCTGCGGCCTCATCGGAGGACGAGAAGAGC
>DFBG01000135.1:4716-7865 GCA_002367305.1 Actinobacteria bacterium UBA3086
TGAACGATGTGCAGGCGGCCGTTTCATCCATTCTCTCCAGCAACTACTACCTCGAGATCTACGGAACGGACGGTGTAGCCGGTGGCAGTGGGTCGGGCTCCGGCGAGAGCGTGGAGCTGCCTGCGATGCCCGCCTCCATCAACGACCTTGCAAGCTGGATGGAAGAAGCCTACGGAGCGGCGAGCGGCGATCCCATCGAAGAGTGGCTCACACATATCACCGGCTACGAACTCGATCCCGATTCATGGAGCGGTGGGGACACGATCGTGGTCAAGACGGATCTGGCGGACGTGGGCCATGAGTGGAGTCCTGAGCGCGCCATGGTCGACCTCATGAAGCACGCAGTTGCTTCCGCCGAGATCGATTGGGCCGCAGGCCTGCGGGTCGAGGACGTGACCGGAGAGAACCTCTCATCCGGTGAGTACCGAAGCGACATGATCCCGTACCGCGGATACTAGACGAGGGATATCGATGGATGGTAGCGACAGAGCTCACAGCCCCATCGCCGACGAACTTCGCGGCGGTCTCGATCGATTGTTCAGCGACAAGGACCGCCCCGGGGCCGTGAGGCTCGTGCTCGACGCGGTGACCTCCGGACGCATCGACATCCCCACGCTCTACACAGAGGTGCTGGGGCCGCTCATGGCCGACACGGGCTCGAGCTGGCAGTCCGGCAACATCCGTGTGTGGGAGGAGCACTTCATCAGCGCGATCGTGCGCACGATCATCGAGTCGCTCCACCCTCGCGTGCTCGAGGCGGCCGAGTCCGTTGACCCCACGGAACGCACGGTACTGCTGGCCTGCCCCCCTCGCGAGCAGCACGACCTGGGCCTGCGTATGCTCGCTGATCGTTTCACGCTGGGAGGATGGACGGCGCACTATCTGGGCGTGGACACGCCGACCGGTGAGATCTGTGATGCGGCGAACACGCTGGGCGTCGAGCTGATCGTGCTCTCGGCCTCTACCCACTTCAACCGCGTGCTGCTGCGCAAGGTCATCGACGAGGTCTCCGTCGGTGCGCCCGACGCACGAGTGTTGGTCGGCGGCCCTGCGTTCACTCTCGACAGACAGTGGCCGGCCGACGAACTGCTCGACCCCGAGGAGCTGGGACTTCCTCCGTATGGGGGTGACCGCCGATGATGCTGCAGCTACGTATCGCGGGACGCTTCCTTCTCAGCTCACGTGCCCAGACGTCGCTCATCATCGCCGGCATCGCGGTGGGCATCGCGGTACAGATCTTCGTGGGCTCGCTCATCACCTCCCTGCAGGCCGATCTCGTCGACCAGACCATCGGCTCGGCCTCGCAGATCACGCTCACCGCCGAGGAGGACGGTGAGCCCATCATCTTCGACGCAGAAACGCGTGACGCGATCGCCGCCGAGGGTCGCCTTGCGCCTGGCGCAGTGGCGGCAGTACGTCTGACCTCCGCTCTCTACACCGATGACGGCGGCGGCAGCGCACCACTCTCCATCACCGGCGGGCTGCTACGCGAGATCGACACCATCACGGACCTTTCCGGGCGCATCACAGAGGGTGATTCCTCACTCGAAGATGATGAGATCATGGTAGGCACCGTGTTCGCCGAGGAGTACTCCCTGAGCCCCGGCGACGAGATCGAACTCGCGCTGCCTGGGAACGTGCTGGAGACGCTTCGGATCAGCGGCATATTCGACCTGGGATCAGCGATCGCCAACGAACGACAGGCGTTCATCGGAAGCGAACTGCCTCGCGAATTGCTGAGCTGGCGCAGCGACGAGTACTCGGCCATCCAGATGAAGCTCACCGAACCGTTCGACTCGGTGGAGACGGCCGAGTCGCTCGGCAACACGCTGGAAGGCGTGACGATCACGGAGTGGCAGGGTCAGAACGCCGACCTGCTCACGGCACTCACGAGCCAGGCATCCTCAAGCTACCTGATCCAGGCGTTCGTGCTCATCGCCGTTGCGCTGGGCATCGCATCCACACTCGCCATCAGCGCAGTGCAAAAGACCCGTCAGATCGGAATCCTGAAAGCCATGGGGATGAGCGATCGAGCCTCGGGTCGGATATTCCTCTGGCAGGCCGCGATCCTGGGCGTGGGCGGCTCACTTTCCGGACTCGGTCTTGGTTGGCTGCTCATATGGAGCTTCGGGTTCGTTCCCGTACCCTTCTCGATACGCATCGAGCCGACGTTCGCCGCCATCTCAGCATCCATTGGCATCATCGTGGCCCTCGTGAGCTCGATCATCCCAACTCGAAGCACTTCCCGGCTCGACCCGATCGAGGTGATCCAGGGTGGCTAGTCTTCTGAGCGTGAGCACACTCGAGAAGGTGTACGGAACCGGCAGCGCTGCTACCCGTGCACTCAAGGAGGTCTCATTCGAGTTCGAGGAAGGCGAATTCGCCTCGATCATCGGGCAATCGGGTTCGGGCAAGTCCACACTGCTCAACCTGCTCGGCCTGCTCGACACTCCCACTTCGGGCTCGATCACGTATCGAGGTCGCGAGACCGCCGCTCTGAAGTCCCCGGAACTCGCAATGATGAGAAACGAGCTGATCGGCTTCGTCTTCCAGTTCCACTACCTGCTGCCGGAGTTCACCGTCTTTGAGAACGTCACGATGCCGGTGGCCATCGCCGGGAACAAGATCGATCGCGAGATGCGGAGCCGTGTCGAAGAGATGCTGGGGCTCCTCGGTCTTGATGGACTGGGTCACAAGAATGCGAACGCTCTATCGGGCGGACAGAAACAACGTGTCGCCATCGCGCGCGCACTGATCAATGAGCCGCGTCTGATACTCGCCGACGAACCGACCGGAAACTTGGACACTACGAACTCCGAGGCTGTCTACGACCTGTTCCGACGCGTGAATCGTGAAACCGGCACATCATTCATGATCGTCACGCACGACCGCAACGTCGCGCAACGCACGGATCGAGTGCTGGAAGTGCTCGACGGCGAGCTCGTGCAGGACGTGCGAAATTCCTACTCGACTCAGGGTGAGCGGACGACAGCAGTGGCGAAGTAGAACGCAACACCGTCAGCTGTGAGCGTACTCGGCGAGCCGAGCCCTGAGCTTGCGCATGCCTCCTAGCTCCTCGCGAATACCACGAGCGGTCCAAAATCATCCGTCTTGTCTGCGTGCCGAAGCGCATCCAGATAGACTTTGCG
>DFBG01000034.1:0-361 GCA_002367305.1 Actinobacteria bacterium UBA3086
GTTGTCCAGGATCGATCGCGTCGCATTGACCGAGGAGAGAAGCGCCGGTACGACGGATAGAGTTCGATGACCCGAGGACACCGGCTGATGGTAGTCAAGCTTGGGCAGGATGCGAGGGGGGAAGATCCAGGCGCTCAGACGGTTGGTCACGCTCGTCGCCAGATCCGAGAGCGGGATGAGCGACAGCAGCATGATCGCCGAGACGTGCAGAATACCCGCACCGGTGCTTGAGGCATACCACCCCAGAAGTATCGCCAGGAGCAGGGTGCCCATGCTGAGCATGCCCCAGTAAAAGAGGCCGTGTCGCGAGAGAGGGCCGCGATACAGCCGTTCTCGCATGTGCGGCCGGTAGTCGATGCTT
>DFBG01000034.1:443-949 GCA_002367305.1 Actinobacteria bacterium UBA3086
GACCAGCTCAGAACGGCCTCGGCGGCTCGGATCTCGTTGTGGGGGCATCGGCGCGCCATCGCTTCAAGGGCATGGCGGTAGCGGTCTCGGCTCTTGAAGTCCATGCGAGGGTACACGCCGGAGGGGTCCTGGCGAAGAATATGCTCCACGAAGCTGGCGTACTCGAAGAAGCCGTCCCAGTTGTAGGCATCCAGAAAGCGAATCGCGGTGATCGAATTGGCGATGGAGACCTGATCGGCCGCCTGCTCCTGCTGCTGCTCGTGCGCCACGAAGTCAATGGAAACGCCGAGTCCGTCGAGTTTACGGCTGAGCCAGGACTGGATTGATTCAGAACCCGTCTCCTGTCCCTGCAGTCTCTGAGAGAGACGGAGGAAGAACGCCGGCGAACTCGTATTCTCTTCGGCCTCCAGGTCTTGGATCGCCTCTCGCAGGTTGTCGGGGGCGTCCTGCGCGGTTAGGAGCAACTGGTCTGCCCATCCGTCGGCCGAGCGTTCTGCGATATGGCG
>DFBG01000034.1:963-2562 GCA_002367305.1 Actinobacteria bacterium UBA3086
GCCACCACGCGACGTGATAGTCGACTGAGGTTCTCGACCAGTGCGATGCGCATCATGATCGGAATCGCCCAGATCTCTCCGATGGAGAACGGAGAGGCGTCCTGGTGGCCGTCTACGTACGCCCGCAGATATTCCTCATCCACGCGAGAATCGGTATGGCCGATGAGCTCCACGACCGCTTCGTACACACGGGGNNAACTTCTTGCAGGGACCTTCGGTCAGGCTGGGGAGTTCCACCCCGTAGTCTCGAGGAAGGTCTTCGCGCACCGCACGTACCTGTTCCTCGATGAGATAGTAGTTGTCCAAGAGCCATTCGCTGGCAGGAGAGATCGGCTGCTGGAGGCGCACCGCGCTGGCCAGTACTTGGTTACAGCTGGCGAGATTTCGCGCAGCCGCTTCGACCATAGAGGAGAGTGGCGTTTCGCCCGCTAGTTCTCGATGAGTGTATTCCTGGCTCTGCGCGACCTCACNNTGCTCTTTCGCGTAGGCGCTCCGCCCCCAGGAGTTCTGCTCTGAACGGCAGGGCGTTTCGGTCGCACGCCCCTAGGTTCGCGGCAGCTTTGCCGGACTGGGCCACAGCGTGGGTCCCCCTTGTTGCTCACGTCGGCGGATCGGTGTGCGGGTTTCACTTTGGAAGGGCGCTTGCTAGTACATGGTAGCGCGCTCCGTCTATTATCCCCGACATGAGGGACAATGGAGCCAATAGTATGCAGATTCATACCCGCCAGGGTATGCTGGATGGCCTGTTCGTCATAAGGAGTAGTGGATGAAACCAAGGAATCTCATTTGGATCGTTGCGGGAATCGCGGTCGTCGCTCTTGGCGTGCTGTCGTTCAGTCCCGCCAGTGGTGATGTGACCAACGTTGACGCTGCGGAGATGGCAGAACTTGTTGCCGACGGAGTGTTTGTCATCGACGTTCGCACGGCCGGCGAGTTCGACGCCGCCCACATTCCCGGTGCCGTGAACGTTCCTGTCAATCAGGTATCGTCGCAGCTCTCTTCGTGGGACAAGTCTTCGCCCATAGCGGTCTACTGTGCGACGGGCTCCCGCTCCATCGGCGTCGTCAACGAGCTGTCGGCGGCAGGATTCACCGATGTCTATCACTACAACGATGGTGTCGTGACGTGGACGGGCGACGTGGACACGGGTTCGGCCGTTGCGGCTGCACCGACTTCCGNNTGAGCCTTCTGCATCAGGGCTACCGATCATGTACGAGTTCTTCACTGATTGGTGACCCGCCTGCCAGACGATGGCGCCCGTGGTTCGCGGGCTTGAAGGCGAGTACGAGGATGTAGTGGAGTTCCGTCTCATCAATGTGGAGAAGGACAGTCGGGGCAATGGTCTCATGGCGCAGTTTGGCGCTCAGTATGTGCCGACGTTCGTTTTCCTGAATGCCGACGGAAGCAAGGCCGACCAGATCGTCGGCGAGATAGACGAGACGCGGCTGCGTGAGGTGCTCGACGGCCTCAGGTGACCCACGTGAGTTCATGAATGACACAGGAGCGGTCCCAACACGGGGCCGCTCCTTTCGTGTAGGGGGAGTGGGTGCATTCTCGTAGAGCGGGTATATACATAGCGGTGGAGGGGTTCAGGGATGA
>DFBG01000034.1:2567-2951 GCA_002367305.1 Actinobacteria bacterium UBA3086
CTCCAAGCCCGAGGTACCGAGAGGTGAACTCATAGAGGTGGACATTGAGAATTCAAGACTCGGCCGGGATGGCAGATAAAGGGTTTCGAGTGGTTTGGTCGATAGAGTCGGTTCGTGAGTGCAGTTAGTATATTCGGTTCGATCGGTCGCACACATGTGCGCTTGTTGGTTGGATGAGAGAGCCCTCGGAAGCCCGGGCATAAGTTCCTGGAAATCACGAGAGTGCGTCCAAGAGGGAACACTCACTTGGGCAATAGTTCTCAGGACTGTCCCCGACAAAGGGGAACCTCGGACGGTGCGAAGGCCATCCCGGTTAGCATATACGGCGGCGGAGCGAGAAATCGCTCCGCCGTTTCTTGTAACTCTCCGTCGCAAGCGATCCCT
>DFBG01000034.1:3009-3171 GCA_002367305.1 Actinobacteria bacterium UBA3086
CGAGTGGGCCTATTTGAGTGGGTATAATGCCTGCTCAGGGGCCGTACGCGACGATTCTGGGTTTCGCATGCTATAATCCATCGCTCTGGGCCCATAACTCAACGGGAGAGTGCCACCTTTGCAAGGTGGAGGTTCGGGGTTCGAATCCCCGTGGGTCCACCA
>DFBG01000034.1:3181-3624 GCA_002367305.1 Actinobacteria bacterium UBA3086
CGAGCCAATCGGCTCGCCGCTTTTTTGTTTTCGGGGGACATGCCTGTCGTGTATAGGCATGGTTCGCGGGTCATCCTTGGCGGTCTTCTCTCCCCGTATTGGACTTACTTGCGCGCGTACGGGCATGATGAATATGAGAAGAGCTCACCGGCAGATGGGCTGTATGGACGCGAGAAAGGGGTAAGGCATGGTATTTTCACGGACGAAAAGAGCGATGCTGGGGTTATGTTTGGTCACAGCGATGCTCATGATGCTTGGAATGGTTTCACCGCAGACAGTGGGCGATGCCGAGTGGAATACGGCAGCGCCGCTAGGCGGTTCGGCGACCGTACAGTCAGTCGACTTCGTTGATGAGACTGTAGGTTACGCAGCCAGGGGATCCAGTGGCGTCATGCGCACGACGGATGGTGGGCGTTCATGGGAGGACGTAACTCCTTGGACGG
>DFBG01000088.1:0-947 GCA_002367305.1 Actinobacteria bacterium UBA3086
TGCGGAGGACATGGGCGAGTTCACCCCCGCGTTGTCCGCAGAACTCTCGACCTTCCTCTCGAGCCATGCCCGTGAACAGGGCTACGAACTGTCGGGTGAGCCAGTCGTGGAGTTCGGTATGAACGACCGACTGAAGCTCGGCCGCTTTGAGGTCACCGCACAGATGTCCGCGGGTGACGCGGCGCAGTCCCCCGCACGTCGTGGACGTACGCTGCGCACCATGGCGACGGTGACGATCGATGATGTGCACCATGACGTGATCCTCAAAGGTGCCCGTATGGTCGTGGGCCGCTTGGGCGAATGCGACATCTGTCTGGCGGATGCCAACGTCTCCCGTGAACACGCGGCATTCGTGGCGGTCCAAGAGGGCTGGGCGATACTGGATCTGGACTCGACCAACGGCATCTTCGTCAACGAACATAGGGTCCCGAAAGCCCTGCTCAAAGATGGCGATGTCGTGCGGATCGGTCTCACCACACTCGTGTTCAACGGACCCGGGGAATAACGCATGGTCGACATCGTGCTGCTTGTGGGCAAACTCCTGCTTATCGCGTTCCTCTATCTGTTCCTGTTCGCTGCCATCAGAACCGGAGTCGGCAAGGTCTCCGGCGCCCGAAAGGCAGCGGCTGGCGTACCCGAACTCGTGGTCGTGCGCGGCCCCGCCGAACTCAAGGGCGTCCGCGTCCCCCTCAACGGACCCGTGGTGATCGGCCGTTCGCCCGGCTCTGACATAGTGATCGCCGACGACTTCATCTCCGCGCTCCACGCGCGCATCATGCCCCAGGGAGATTCTCTTGTGCTCGAGGATCTGGGCTCCACCAACGGTACGGTGCTCAATGGCGCCACGCTCACGACACCCCATAACCTCAAGAACGGCGACCGGATCGATCTGGGAAGCGTCAGACTCGAGGTGAAGTCATCGTGAGTTCTCGGCAGGACAGGAAGCC
>DFBG01000088.1:958-2669 GCA_002367305.1 Actinobacteria bacterium UBA3086
TCGACGCTCCCCTGTTCGCCGTGGCCGACGGGCTGGGCGGGCATGATGCCGGCGAGGTGGCGAGCGAGGTCGCCGTCGAGGCTCTCCGCGACGCAGCCCCGCGACGCGCGGACGCCAAAGCTCTGGGTCGTGCGGTGCGCACAGCGAACCGCGCAGTGATCCAAGCCGAACGAGACGGGCTGGGCAGCGAGGGCATGGGAACCACCATGACGGCCGCGCTCGTCGAGGGCTCATTCATCGCCGTCGCACACGTCGGCGACAGCCGCGCGTATCTCTATCACGGCGGCGTGCTGGAACGCATCACTCAGGACCACTCTCTCGTGGGAGACATGATCCGCCAGGGCACGCTCACCGAAGAAGAGGCGCGCTTCCACCCCAACCGTAGCGTGATCACGCGTGCGCTGGGTTCGGATCCCAACATGCTCGCAGACACCTATGAAGTCGACGCCGAACCAGGCGACCTGCTGCTGCTCTGCTCCGATGGACTCACCGGCATGCTCGATGATGCGCATATCACCGATATTCTGGGCTCCTATCGAGACCCCACCGTGATTGCACGTGTGTTGGTCGATACCGCCAACACCGCTGGCGGGCACGACAATGTCTCCGTGGTGGTCGTGGAGATCGTCGATGATGATCGCGACCCCCGTGTTCCCGTCAACCGTCAGCGCGGCTGGATGAGCGCGCTCGTGTGGTTGTTCGCTGCGATGGCTCTCGTCGCCATCGGTGTCTTCGGACTCACGCAGTATGCACGCTCCAAGGCGTATCTGGTGGCCGAGCAGGGCACCGTCTCCCTCTATCGAGGCGTACCGGGGGACTTCGCCGGCCTCACGCTCTCATGGCTCGAGGAAGAGACGCAGATACCGCTCTCCGCGCTCGACCCGGTGACTGCCGCCCGCCTCACCCAGGGCGTACAAGTCGAAGACGTCGATGACGGCCGTGAGCTTCTCGACGAGATGCGTTCGATCGTCGGCACCGCGGCAGAATCGCCAGAGACGACGCCGACCCCCGATCCCGTGGAGAACCCCTAGGAGTCGCCCATGCGCTCTCGGCGCACCACCGAACTCCTTCTCCTCATCGCGACCGCACCGATCGTGATGCTGGCGTTCGCTCTCGTATACGGTCACGCGGCAGGTGAGCTGGGCGTCGCCGATCTCGCGGTGCCTGCGGGGCTGCTGGCCTCCTTCGCGGTGGCGCACGTCGCTGCACGCCTGCTCACGCCCGAGGCGGACCCCCTGTTCCTGCCGCTCGCCTGTCTGCTCTCCGGCATCGGGCTGGCCTTCGTGACCCGGCTCGATCCGGATCTGGGCAGGAGCCAGACGTTATGGTTCTTTGCCGGAGTCGCCGCGCTCATCGGCACCATGGCCGCAGTGAGATCACTCGAACGCCTCGCTCGCTACAAGTACACGGTCATGCTCGCAGGCCTCACATTGATCATGCTTCCCGCAGTCATCGGTCGAGAGGTGAACGGCGCCAAACTCTGGCTCAGGGTCGCGGGCTACTCGTTCCAACCGGCGGAGGTGGCCAAGCTGCTGGTGGTCATCTTCCTCGCGTCGTATCTGGCCGAGAACCGCGAAGTCCTCTCGGTCTCGACCAAGCGGTTCATGCGCATATGGCTCCCTCCGGTCCGGCGTCTCGGCCCCCTGCTGCTCATGTGGGCCGTCTCACTCGTGATCCTCATCGCCGAGAAGGACCTGGGCTCCTCGCTGCT
>DFBG01000035.1:0-761 GCA_002367305.1 Actinobacteria bacterium UBA3086
GATGACGCCGACCACAACGCCTATCAGGCCGAGTGGAACACGCGCGTCATGGGTGCCGCCGGCGAAACGGGACTGACCTCGTCTGAGTCAACAGCCGCGCTCGCCTCAGCCGTCGACACGCAGGCTGCCGCCGAGTCCTCGGGTCCCGTCGACGCGATTAGGGGCTTCTTGCGCGAAGTCAGCGCTCTCCTGGCGGACCTCTTCACCGCCGACGGCACAACGAGTGAAACCGCGAACGCCTCGCCGAGTGATCGCACAAGCGCCCAGTTCCTGACGACGCACACCGCACCGACCGACCTCGCTCAGCACTACTCCGTGAACACGGACGCTTGGATCGTGGCGCTCACCGACGGCGGTCGCAGTCGCATCTCGACCACACCCGTCAGCGGGTGGGAGTCGATCGGCACGGCGACGCCGCCGACCCTGGGCACGCCCGGTACACCCGTGCTCGCCGCCGAGCTGGCCAAACTCGCCACCGTCGATGCGACACGGTGGATCACGGATCTCGCAGTGACCGACGGCGCATACAACTGGCAGCTCGTCGAATTCGCCGTCGCCAGTGATGAGGCCCGCGCTGCACGCGAAATCGCTATCGAGTGGACCGGCTACGGCGAGCCCACTATAGGCAACCCGACGAGCGTCTACTTGTGGAACTTCGACACGAGTGGCTGGGAGCTGGTCTCGTCGGCCTTGATGGGCTCGAACCGGTTCGTGGCACGCATCGCACAGGACCCGGACGACGACTACTGCCTCACCTGTCA
>DFBG01000035.1:833-9538 GCA_002367305.1 Actinobacteria bacterium UBA3086
GGTTGGGCTGCGGACCTGCACGGTGACTCTGCGGGCACGGGATTCGGCGGCGGCATGAGGTCGGGATACGAGCGCGGCTCCAGCGGCATGCCGTGCGGAGCCTGTCACGAGAGCCACGGCAACGGCAACGACTACCACATCGCCTCACAGGTCAACGGCGTGGACGTGACCATCACCAACGGCAACAGCTACAAGACCCTCTGCGCCGCATGTCATACCGGCACGGTGCTGAACTGGCACCAGGAGTGCATCACCTGCCACGCTTGGGGCCTCGGTCACGGCAACTCGGTCGATTCGCCGGAGACGAACACGAACGTGGGCTACCCCAACGCCACGAGCGATTGCTCGCTCTGTCACAATCATGGCAGTCGTTCCAATGTGGGCAGTGTGGACGACATAGGCGTGGACGACCCCACGTGTTCGGAGCACTACTGCCACTCGTACGGGAACACGTTCTAGGATGAAGATGCCGACGAAACCCGCCGACAGGATTCACTTCAGCGCTGCGGCACACATCGCGCTGGTGAGTTGTGTCGTGGCTCTCCTCTTGGGGCTGACCTCTCCCGCGCTCGCGTTCCACACCGACGGACGTGAAGGCACCCTGGACTGCGTCGACTGCCACGGCGACGACCGCGACGACTGGACCGGCGAAGGTCCTCACGGTTACTACACCACTGAGACCGCGAAATGCGGCCTCTGCCACACGGTGCATACGGCCCCATTCGGCGGCACCCTGCTGCTGCCTGCCGGCACCATCTCGGACTCGTGTCTCTCGTGCCACGACGGCACGGGCGCCGTGGGCGTCTACAGCCAGATAACCGCACGAGGCGGGGTTGTCGCCGCCGAGCATCGGGTGGATACCACCTCGACGATTCCGGGCGGATCGACCGACCTGTCGAAGGACCTCTTCTGCGGAAGCTGCCACTCCGTCCACCGGGCAACGACCGTGGAGCCCTACCTCCGCGACACCGGCAAGGCATTCTCCAGTGCCGAGTACATCACCACTGACAACCTACTCCGAGACAACGTGAACGACACCGCGAGCGGAACGTACCCGGTGTACGGAGCAGCATGGTGTGCATCCTGCCACGATGAGCGCAGCAGTGGAGGGGTCGTACACAATCATCCGGTCAGTAAGACCGCAACGTACACCTTGGGGCGGTCGAACGACGGGTACTCGGACACCTCGGACGATCCATACTGTCAGCAGTGTCATGAGGATTACCGCGACGTGGAAACCGCCTTCTCAGCGAGTCTCAAGGACTACGGAAACCCTCCCCCCGACGCGCCGATAAATCCTGAATACACGGCATTCCCGCATCAGTCGGCGGAGCCTAACCTTCTCGTTGAGACCGCCGACGACCTGTGTCTGAACTGCCACGACGCGGCAACGCTACCGTAGCCCGCGCCGACGCCTTCCTTGCGAGACCGGAAGATACACGACTGCGGTAACAAGCGGACCGACCCCCAGTAGCATGAAGTTCAGCAACGCCGGATTCCTCAGGGTGTTGATCATGGATGAGCCATCTTCAACTGCGGCGATGTACTCGACGGACACGGCACCCGCTACCAGCACTGTGAGGACGAGTAGCGGCACAAACAGGAAGACCACCCTCAAGGTCGCCTCCGCCAGCCACGACGTAGGCTGTCACCCCAGCGACCAGTACATCGACCAGCGCGTCCTTCCTTGACTGTGCATCAAGTTCTCGGAAGGTATCGAATCCCGCACGAGCCTTGGAGAGCACCGCATCGGTCATCCCTGCGGTCTGCCTAGGGGCGGAGACCATCGCTTCCTTGAGACCTACATCCCCGACTCTGGCATGAGCACTCTTAGCCGCTGCGATTGCACGGCGACCGAGGTTTCGAACGCCCAAGACCTTGGAGTTGACTGTGCCGACCGCTGCCGCCCCAGTGGAGAACGCGACGAGTTCGACCCACTCTGCGGCACCGAATGAGGAGATGGCGGCTCTGGCCTCAGCAGCAAGTCGGGCTGGGCGAACCACAGTGTCCTTGAAGGACTGTATTGGTGCCAGTGCGGTCCGCGACACTTGCCCCCCTCTGGACAAAGCAACAACATCCCCATGTTAGACAATCAGTCCGACATGAGCACACAAATCCCCACACCAACAACAAGGGACTCCCTCTCTTTCGAGAAGAAGTCCCTGCTAGATACCTATGTTTCGCTCCACGAGACGATGCGCACATCCTCCATTTTGATGGAGGCACCTGAACCATGCGCGTCTGCCATTCCGCCACACCCGCGTAGCGAATGTGAATAGTAACACTGCAGGTCCAACAGCGTAAAGAAGTCGCGGACTACTTGGTCGCTTCCACGTTCTGGGGGAAGACAACGAGATCGCCTTCGTCGATAACGACTGTCATGACCGTTTCCCCGTTTGTGAGCTCCAGCTCGACCAAATCGACACGATCGTAGGACGACAAATCACTGTCGTGACCCGCCTGGCTGAGGATCACCATCGCCATCATCTGATGGTTGTCGGGCTCACCATCGCCCACAGGATCGACCTTGTCTTTGTGAAAGGAACTCTCCACCTCGCCCGAAAGACCCCTCTGCTCGAAGGTCTCCTGAGCTGATTCTTCGGCGATCGCCTCATAATTGGTGCAGCCTGCCAGAACTATCGCTGTAGCCAGAAGCAGAACGACAAGCGCTGGCAACCGATATCCGCGATTCATACTTCGCTCCCCTCAATCCCCTGTTATGACTGCCTCGATTCTAGCGCAAGGTCGTCGCACCGGCGGATTGAAGCAGCGCTACCGCCACTACCAGCATCATCAGCCTCTTCAGGACCGCTCTTCTCACCGTATCCGCCTCCTCATGAGCCGAGACACCCAACCTCTCTCCCTGAAGTTGCCCCGTTCGTGAATTACGTATCGCTTTCGCTCGCCATCATCCATTCCCCGAGGGCCCCTAAGGAATTGACTCACCGGACACGGGCTATGTCCCGATACCGCGAGCCCACGTGCCCAAGGATGATTGCCCCATACACAGACATCCATCTCGCACAGGGGGCCGAGGGGAAATGAGCACAAGCACGGTCACGCCGACGAACGAACAACTCTCAGGTGAGATCCTCACGGCTGGTCGTGAACGTCCGCTTCTCTATCTTCTCCATGAGCTCCTCAAGTCTCCGCGTGTGGCTCCCCGCACTCGCGCAGCACGGGATTGGCTCGATGCGGTGATCCACACTTCGGGCGCTTCTGGTGGTGCACTCTGTCTGACCATGCCGACAGGCGACGACTGGTGCGCCAAGATAGGACGGTCCTCGAGCTCCCTCACTGACTCATTCGTGAGTCATCTTCACCTCGAGCCCCACGTGGAGATCCACCCTGATGGAGACTCAGAACTCGCCGCGAATGGAATCGGCTGCCTCGTCTCCTATCCCATGATCAGCCAAGGGGTTCGAATCGGAACGATGATCATCTGGTTCTCGGAACGTCACCCCTCTCTCTTGGATCTCACCTATCTCGACCTCATCACGGACTTCTCCTTAGACGCCATGCGAACATTTCGAACGAAACTGATCGCTGAACTCACCGAAACCTTGGGATCAACTCATCCACAAGGGGGTGAACAGCAGTGAACGCTACTACTTCCAAGCCATCACAGGCAGCAAACTCTCAGAAATTCCTGACCTTCGAGTTGGGCGGCGAAACCTATGGTGTCGAGATCCTGAGAGTCCAAGAGATCATCGGCATCCAGAACGTCACGCGCGTGCCTCGTATGCCCGGATTCGTTCGAGGAGTGATCAACCTTCGTGGTCGGATCATCCCGGTCATAGACCTGAGAACGAGATTCGGCATCAAGGAAACACCTGACACCGAGCACACATGCATCGTGATCACACAGATCAACGGTCCCTCCGGCCCTCTGACCATGGGCATCGTAATCGAAGAGGTGTCCGAGGTCATCGATATTCCCGAGGGACAGGTCGAATCGGCACCGGAACTGGGCATGGGCATCCGCACCGACTTCCTGCTCGGAATGGGCAAGCTGGGCGACGCCATCGTGATACTCCTCGACATTGAGAAAGTACTCTCGCACACGGACCTGGAAGCCCTTGACGATGTGCACGAAATCGACACCGACAAGAAAGTAGACTGATATGAGCATCAAGAATATGAGCCTGAGTGCAAAACTGATTCTGGGCTTCGGCATCACCATGACTCTGCTCGTCGCCGTAGTGGCCCTCGCCCTAAACGGCCTCACGACCGTGAGAGTCGGATACGAGGAAACAATCTCACACGATATCGCGGCGGCCGACAACGCACTGAAGATCGAGAGCGGGCTCACCCGTTTACAGGCTGCAGAAGCCGCATTCCTCGTGAATGGTGACACCGAAAGCCAGCAGGCGGTGCATGCTGCGAACGTGGCACTCATGTCCATGCTCGAGGCGAACTTCGACTTCGCCGATGGTCATGTCGATGATCACGCCCACGAGGCTGAGCCTGTCGATGATCACGCAGCGATCCACGTGGAGGGCACTCTCTCTGAGGTCACCGAACAGATCATCGCTCTCGCGGATACCCGCCACGAGACTTTCGAGCGGATGTTCACCGCAGCGACCCACGCTGGCCTCGATGAGGATTCCGGTTATCTGGGCGCGATGGATGTGGCCGATGACCTGCTTGAGGAAGTCGTCAACATGGACGACTCGGATATCGCCATCGCCTATCTCCAGATGCGGCGCAACGAGAAGGGCTATATCGCCGACAACAACAGCAAAGACTATGTCGAGATCAACGAGTGGATGGACGAACTCGAGCGTGAGATCACCGTCGGCATGTCCGGTTCGGGACGCGTGGAGTCCTTGGCTGCGTTGAACGATTACGTGAGTGCTTTCGAGGGCTATGTCGAAGCACGCGCCACCGTACACATGGAGTCTGACTCTCTAGACGCACAGATGCATGTGCTCCAAGCCTCTGTCGGCGACATGTATATGCACTCGATCGAGGACAAGAACGCTCGTGTGCAGGAGATTGAAGATTATGCCAAGGTCCAGAACCGCAACGCCGGAATAATGGCCGTTCTCGTGCTCATCGTCGGCCTCATTACAACCATCTGGCTGAGAGCCTCGATACTCCGACCCATCAAGGGTGTCATTCAGACCCTCTCCGCCGGAGCCGGTCAGGTCACTGCGATCGCCGGAGCGGCCGCAGCAGCCGGACAGCAGTTTGCAGAGGGAGCGAGCGAACAAGCCGCAAACCTCGAGGAGACGTCATCCTCACTCGAAGAGATGGCCTCCATGATCGGTCAGACCACCACGAACTCGGACTTTGCCGATGCTGCAACGCGTGAGGCGCAGGAAGCCGCACAGCACGGTGCTCATGCAGCTGATGAGATGGCGATAGCTATCGACCAGATCAAAGAGAGCTCCAACGCGACTGCCAAGATCATCAAGACGATCGATGAGATCGCGTTCCAGACGAACCTGCTCGCGCTCAATGCGGCAGTTGAAGCTGCACGTGCTGGTGAAGCAGGCAAGGGCTTCGCAGTCGTGGCCGAGGAGGTTCGCAACCTGGCACAGCGCAGTGCGGAGGCCGCCAAGAGCACCTCGGAACTCATTGAGGGATCCCAGGCGACATCAGGCGACGGCGTCAAAGCCGCCGAAATGGTCAAAGATGCACTCGTACAGATATCCACTTCAATCGACAAGGCCACGACACTCGTGAGCGAGATCGCGACCGCGAGCAGAGAGCAGAACCAGGGCATCGAACAGATCAACGTGTCCGTCGCACAGATGGACAAGATCACGCAGAGCAACGCCTCCAATGCCGAGGAATCCGCGAGCGCGGGCGAAGAGCTCTCAGCCCAGGCAGTTGAGCTCAACGAGATGGTGGCAGCGCTCACTCGGGTCATCGAAGGCGCCAAAATGAGTGCAGCCAGCCCCTCCGTCGGCGGCGATAGCCCTACTACCAGGAGAACCGCTCCGGCCAAGCAGGCCCACCTGCACCGAGCGACCAACCCCGAGCGCGTGATACCGCTCGAGGACGACGACTTGAATGATTTCTAGGACGCGATAGTGGAGCTTGAGACATTCGATAGGTTCGCTCAGATGGTCTACGAGATCAGTGGCATCTCGCTCAGCGAGAAGAAGCAGGCACTGGTCACGGCCCGTGTTGGCAAGCGGATGCGCACATTGGGCATCCAAGATCACCGGGAGTATCTGAAGCGGCTGGAATCGCCAGGAGGCGAGCAGGAGGTCATCCTCTTTCTCGACGCCATATCGACGAACGTCACAAGCTTCTTCCGAGAGGCCAGTCACTTCGACTTCGTGCGTGAGATGCACGCGGAGTGGCTGGCCTCCGGTCAGCGTCGGTTCAGGTACTGGTCAGCGGCCTGCTCATCAGGTGAAGAACCGTACTCGCTCGCAATGACACTGGCCGACCTCGTAACAGGCTACGACGTCGACTCGCGCATACTCGCGACCGACATCTGCACCGAGGTGCTCGTCAAGGCTCAGGGCGGCATCTACCCCATCGATCGTGCTGAGGGTATCCCCGAGGAGTACTTCTCGCGCTTTCTCAAAGTGAGGAGCATCAACGGAGCGACCTCGTTCGAAGTGAAGAAACATCTGCGGGACCAGGTCGTCTTTCGTCGGCTGAACCTCTCCCGACCGCCGTTTCCCATGACGGGACCGCTCGACGCGGTCTTCTGTCGGAACGTGATGATCTACTTCGACGATGCGGTTCGACGCACGCTGCTCGCAGAGATCAAACGGGTCCTCAAGCCCGGCGGCTTCCTGATCACCGGGCACGCAGAGAGCTTGAACACCCTCAGCGATGGGCTCACACTCGTGAGACCGTCGATCTACCGAAAGAATTGACTCGGACCGTGAGACCCATTCGTGTACTCATAGTCGATGACTCCTCCCTTGTGCGCGCCTCGCTCAAACGTGAGCTTTCCGCCCATGCGGACATCGAGATCGTAGGAACGGCGAGCAACCCGTTCCGCGCGCGGGACATGATCGTGCAGCTCGAGCCCGACGTGGTGACCCTCGACATCGAGATGCCCCGCATGGACGGCATCTCCTTCCTGCGCAAGGTCATGCGCTACCATCCCGTGCCCACCATCATCGTCTCCGCTCTAACCCCCCGTGGTGGCGGAGCCGCCCTCGAGGCACTCGATGCGGGCGCGGTCGACGTCATGTGCAAACCGGGGTCTGCGTACTCAGTGGGAGACATGTCGATCGAGCTCAGCGACAAGATCCGCGCTGCACATCACATGCGACGTAGCCCCGAGTGGCTGAGGCGCCTCACCGGTACATCACACATGGACGTCGTGGAGAAACCTCACCGAACCTATAAGCGCGTTGTGGTGATGGGCGCGTCGGCAGGCGGGACACAGACGATCCAGCAAGTTCTGAGAGCGCTGCCCGAGCAGTCACCCGGAATCCTCATCGTGCAGCACATGCCCGAGCACTTCACTGCTGCTTTCGCGAATCGCCTGAACGACGAATGCGCACTCACTGTGAAAGAGGCACGAGACGGCGACCCGATCGTGAACGGCACCTGCCTCATAGCCCCCGGCAACAGGCATATGCTGTTGGAACGATCGGGAGATACCCTGCGCGCACGTGTGGAGTCGGGACCGCTTGTGAGACGACATCGCCCCTCAGTCGATGTGTTGTTCAAGTCGACAGCCAAGGCTGTCGGGGCGGGAGCCGTCGGCGTTCTGCTCACCGGAATGGGAGACGACGGCGCCTCAGGGCTCAAGAAACTGCACGACACCGGAGCCAGGACCATCGCGCAGGACGAGATCTCGTCAGTCGTGTTCGGTATGCCCCACGAGGCCATCAAACTCGGTGCAGCCGATCATGTGGCCACCCTGAGCGACATCCCCCGGTTGATTCTGGAGCTCGCCGCCTCCTGATCGGACCTCTCCGATTCGCGATGACAGATTCGGTGGAGCGAGAAGCCGCGCTCAGTCCTGGCTCATGATCATGCGTCGACGCTTTCGGTCGCTGAGCGGAAGATACACGACTGCGGTCACGAGCGGTCCGACACCCAGGAGTACGAAGCTCAACAAGGCTGGATTCCTCAGAGTACTGATGGTCAACGAACTCTCTTCGACGGCGGCGAGGTACTCAAAGACGACGACTCCCACGCTCATCACCGTCAGAACGAGCAGGGGTACGAATAGACCCCAGAACGCCCTCACCGGCTCGCAGGGACCGTGTGTCTCGTTGACCTCCAGCACAACCTGCTGAGTGGTGATGTAGTCGACAGCGAGAAGACACAACGTGGCAGGGATCAGAACCCATCCCACATCGAACAGGCTCGCCGGGATGATCACAAAGCCCAGGAGTGCGGTGGCCGCGAGTGAAACGCGATGTTGCCACGTGTATCGCCCCAGAGCACAATCCCTCAGATGAAATGCGCACCACGCGGGATAGGCCATGAATCCCCACGTGAACAGCGCGGTGAGGAAAGCGAGCAGCCCAATCCCCTCTTCAGCCCTCATCGTCCCCCCCTTTGCGCTGCTGAGTATCGACAACAGTATCTACCCGTTAGAATGGACTCAACGTCTACCCGAGGAGCCTGGTGGAGCAACAGCTCATCCTGGACAGATACCGCCCGCTCGAAGAACTCGGCGAAGGCGGCTACGGTTCTGTCGTACTCGCGTACGACACGCGCATCCAGCGACGTGTCGCCATCAAACGACTCCCGACCATGGGCGTGCGCTC
>DFBG01000035.1:9651-9788 GCA_002367305.1 Actinobacteria bacterium UBA3086
TCGCTCGCCGACATCCTCGACGCGGAAGGTGCTCTCTCGACCGACCAGGCGGCTGCCGTTCTGGAGGCGGTCTCGTCGGCTATCGCATTCGCACACGATAACGGGGTGCTGCACCTCGACATCAAGCCGGAGAACGT
>DFBG01000068.1:0-259 GCA_002367305.1 Actinobacteria bacterium UBA3086
TGGCGAAACCGAAGTTGTGAGCATTGTCGTAGTCGGTTCCGTTGTAGTTCGCCGGGTCAGCGTCGTAGACCTGTAGGCTGCTGACGGCCGTGGAGACGTGGCAGTAGATACACGCATCTGCGACCGGAGATCGCAGGAGCACCTCGCCAGTCGCATCCGCCCCGTGAACCGCATGACAAACGCCGCACTTGTTCGTGGAGGCCGTGTAGCCACCATGGGGAGACGTACCGTTACCTGGAAGGAGTACGACGTCAGCCCA
>DFBG01000068.1:340-2510 GCA_002367305.1 Actinobacteria bacterium UBA3086
GTACATCGCACGAATCTCATAAGACTCGTTAATTACTATACAGAATCAAACGCTTACAGAACAGAAGATTAGCAAATCCAGAAGCAACATGCCTCGCTGAAGCGGCTCGATCACTTGCTCGCGATATGCACCGCCGCGATCCCCATGCTCAGATTGTGCCACGTGATCGCATCGAATCCTGCCTCGCGCAGCTCTGCCGACAGGGCCGCCTGCGGGGGGAAACGACGTATGGAGTCATTGAGATAGGTGAAAGACGGTCGGTCACCAGTGAGCAGCCCACCCAGCGCCGGGATCACGAGACGCAGGTAGAAGTGGTAGAACCAGCGGAACGGTGCGAACACCGGACGAGAGAACTCTAGGATCACATAGCGTCCACCGGGACGCAGCACGCGATGGACCTCGTTGAAATTCGCGGCTCTATCGGGGATGTTGCGCACGCCGAACGCCACCGTCACCACGTCGAAAGACTCGTCGGGGAACGGAATGCTCTGGGCGTCCACGACGCAGAACGAGACCTTTGCGGAGCCTGAATACCGCTCCAACTTGCGCTCGGCGACCTCCAGCATCTCCGGCACGAAGTCGCTCCCCACGACCTCTGCGGCATCGGTGCTGCGCGCAATGGCCAACGAAAGGTCCCCGGTTCCAGCACAGAGATCAAGCACGCGATCGCCCTTGCGCACGCCAGCCAAACGCACCGTCTTGCGACGCCAGAGCCGATCGATACCCCAACTGGACAGGATGTTGAAGAGGTCGTACCGGCCCGCGATCTGAGCGAAGATGCCACGCACACGCTCCGAAGAGGCCTCCCCCGGCGCGAGATTCATTTCAGCATCTTCAGCATCGGGCGCCACGGAATCGATGGTCTTGTCAGTCATCAGTTCTCCGGAGTCTCGTAACGCACTTCGCGCGGACGCACTACTCCGACAAGGTTAGACACATTCTCCTTGACCCACAACACAACGCAGTGCCAGAGGTTCCTTGGTCGTACGGATGACGGCCAGTTGAGCTCCGTCTTCTCGCAGACAGTGGACTCACTCAGACGATCGAACTCGCTCTTGAGTGCAGCGATCTTGCGCTCGCGGATCGCGGGCTCCTCGCCCATGATCGCGTCGATGCGCGCCATCGCAGCGCGTGCCTCTTCGATGCGCACCTCGGTACGAGCAGCGACTTCGGGCTCGATGACCCCGATACGCCCCTTGAGGCTGTTGAGTTGACGACCCACCTCGTAGGTGGCGTCGACCATCTCTTCCTTGCTGATCGCGTCGCTCTCGTAGTTCATGATGTAGCGCCATGAGGGCTGGACCAGGAGCTGCCTGTGCTCCTCCAGCGTGTTGGCGAGCTTGCGATAGCCGTACTTCTCCGGATTGTCATAGACGAGTGAACCCGGATCCAGGAACGGTGCCATGGGTGAGCTGAACGCGAGCAGTCTCTTGTCGTTGTTGACCTTGGCGTAGAGAGACTCGATGTAGTCTCCGGTCTCAAGCACCGACGCCGCGGTCTGCGTGGGAATGCCGGTCATGAAGTAGAGGTCGAATCGGCTGCAGTTATTGCGCAGCGCAGCAGCGATGGACTCCTCGACCTGCTCCATCGTGTAGTGAGACTTGCCAAAGGCCTTACGCACCTCATCGTCGTGGCTCTCAACCGATATCTCAACGGAGTAGTCGTTGAGGTTCTCGTCGAGGAACTCGTAGAACTCCTCCGCCGGCGGCTTGAAGAACTCGAAGCCGATGGGATTCTGCAGATTGATCTTGGACAGTCCGCGGATGAATGCAGCGGTGTAGTCACGGCCACCCTGGAGGAAGTCGTTGAGGACGAAGATGGGGCCAGGGATGTACTTCTGAATGTGCTCGATATCGCGGACCAGGAGCTCGGGATCGCGGAATGCGACCTTCTTGCGCCCAAAGTGCTCGCGGAACGAGTACGCGCTGCCGCCACACGTCGCGCAGTTGTGCGTACAGCCGCGACAGGTGAGCGATGCGCAGACCGGATACTGCAGCCAGTCCTTGAACGGCACCGAACCCATCATGTCGCGATAGCGGATGACCGACTTCATATTGAACGAGTAGTCGAGCGAGATGTCGTTCATGTCGTCGGGAACCCAGCCGAGCTTGTTGGCGACGATCGATCCATCCCGTGTCTTATAAGTGACGTTGGGAATGTCCTCGACGCG
>DFBG01000044.1 GCA_002367305.1 Actinobacteria bacterium UBA3086
AACACGCCGTGCGGGCAGACCTGCGTGCACACACGGCAACCTGTGCAGAGCTCGGGATCGAGCTCGAGCGTGACCACATCGCGGAGATAGCGAAGTCCCGTCATCTAGCTCGCCACCCCCTGGAACGCCGACGCGACCCACAAGGCGGCGGCGCAGATCGCGGCAGCGATCTGCCACGGGATGGCGGCGCGCATCTCGGCGAGCACGCCGGAAGGAGAGGTGAACGTGGACGAGCCGGTGAAGTTCATGCCGACGAACGACGCGAGCGACGCCATGCCGAGCACGATCGCCGCGCCGCCGAACATGCCGGGCCGAAGGCCCTGGGCGATTGCCGCGGCGAGCGTGGCGGCCGCCGCCGCGGTCCCGAGCACGGCGCCCTTGAAGGCGAACGAGCGGCCGGGGAGCCATGGGAGCAGTGCAGGCATGGCGAGCGTGCCCGTGAGGAATGCGAGAGCCGCGACGCCGAGTGTGGCACCACCACGCACCAGGAGCGTATCGAGCGAGTAACCGCCGCCAGCGAAGCCGGAGAGCGCGAGCACCACCGCGACGGTGAGCAGCACCCATGGCCTGCGCACGATCGAGAGTTCCACGGGTGCGACCACGAGCCGCTCGCGCAGCGTGAAGGTCACGCGACGCATGACTGGGGTCGCCTGCCTATCGTCGGCAAGGAACGCGGGGACGTCGGATGCGCGAACGGGGCCGTACACCACGCCGAATCCCGTGAACGTGCGCACCTCGTGAGCCGCGACTCCGGGAGCGCCCAGTTGCGGCAGTACCAGTGTGTGGTGCGAGACGATCTCGTCGAGTCGCGAGCTGAGCACACGCTTGCAGAGCTCGACGGTGCCGAACGTGCCCTTGCCCGCGGCACACCAGACGTTAACGCCGTCGGTATCGAGTACCAGGATCCACGCGTCGACGTTGCTGAGTTCGCGACGCAGCGAGTCGAATGAGAGTTTGTAGTTGGCTGTGACCAGCACCGGGGACTCCGGCGCGGGCGTGCCGACGGCATAGAGCCCCGGCTCCACGCGGTAGGTGCTGCGGCCAATGTTCCATCGCACGCGATACGCGCCGACGCGATCGGCCGCGGTGAGCGTCGTGGCGACCTGCGGCACGTTGCCCGCAGGCGTCTCGATCTCGCCGACGATCCACGGCGTGGGGCCGTAGTCGAACGTGGCGTCGGGCGTGGCACAGCAGGCGCCGCTCATTTTGAGTCCGCCTTGGTGCTGCACGCGCAACCCTCACCCTGCGCCGCCTGTGTCGCGCGACCCGAGAGCGTGTCAACCTCACTGGCGATGAGTGCGAACGCGTCGGCGTCGAGCGAGCAATGCAGCCACTGCCCCACCCGTCGCGTGCGCACAAGGCCCGCCTCGCGCAGCTTCTTCACGTGGTGGGAGACGAGCGCATCAGACGCGTCGAGGCCGGACGCGAGTTCGCAGATGCAGAGTTCGCCGTCGGCCAGCATGTTGACTATGGCGAGGCGGCGTTCGTCGGCCAGCGCTTTGAGTACGTTGATATCCATGCCGAGAATAGTAATCAAACAGCCGTTTGATTGTCAAACGAACGTTTGACTACGGTGCCTCGGCCTTCCACTCCTCGTAGGTGATCGCGTCGCCGGAGAACGTTCCGCTGCGAAAACTGCTCACGTTGTTGATCTTGGTGACCGACCCACGCATACGCGTCGAGGTCACGTCGACGGTGATGCGCACGCGCTCGACCAAGGAGCGGTCCGAGCTCTCGAACGCGTAGTACCCACCGGCGTTCCGCGTCAGATAGACCGGCCAGCCCGAGACACCACCGTAATCGAACGATGCGGCGGTCCCTTCGTCGGTCGTGCGGATCCACAACCAACAGGGTTCGGAGTGCTTGAGCACGCCGCCGGGGGCGTCGCGTTCCGTCGTCTCATAGTCGAACGTGCCCCTGAAGGCGAGCCCTTCTGGGGGAATCGCTGCGGCCGCGGTGTCCATGTCTGAGAGATCATCGCGCTCCACGAACTCGGCGACACCTGCGATGGGATCTTTGTCGAACACCCGGAGCCATCCGTTGCCCGTGCTGTAGTGGAACGACGTGGCCCCTCCGACCAAGACAGCTGCGGAGATCGTGATGAAGGCGATCACCTTGGCCGCTGCGGTGAGTCCGACTGGGGTTGCCGCCACTCCGCCTGCACCAAAGAGACCGGGAACCTTGGCGGGCTTGGCCCACGCGCCGGTGCGGGGATCGAGGATCTTGTCGGCGCGGCCGATACGGCCACCGGAGGCGTGTTCAGCTATCTGGTCCCACGTGTAGGGACCGTACTGCTGTCCCTTGCGGGCGACGAACCAAGCATTGTCCGGTGTCGGCGTCATGCAACGAGTGTACCAGTGAGGTGACGACACGAACTTCATCGGCGATTCGGGTTGGCGCAAGGCGGACAATTGTCAAACGAGTATTTGATTGCTATACAGGAACCGCACGCTCGCCACACGGAGGAGACACCATGACCGACGCACCAGCCAAGAAGCGCATGGGCTTCTTTGAACGCTACCTGTCGATCTGGGTCGCACTCTGCATTGGTGCGGGAACGCTCATCGGCAACAGCTGGCCGGAGACTGCCGACTGGCTCGCGACGTTCACGTACGCGCAGATCTCGATACCGGTCGCGGTGCTGATCTGGCTCATGATCTACCCCATGATGCTGCAGGTGGACTTCGCGTCGATCAAGCGCGTGGGCGAGAAGCGCGGCGGCCTCATCGTGACCACAGTTACCAACTGGCTCATCAAACCCTTCACCATGTACGCCATCGCATGGTTCTTCCTGAACATCGTGTTCTCACGCTGGATCCCGGTCGATCTGGCTCGCGAGTACCTTGCCGGGGCAGTGCTGCTGGGCGCGGCCCCCTGCACGGCCATGGTGTTCGTATGGTCGTATCTGGGCGACGGCGATCCCGCCTACACCCTGGTGCAGGTGGCGCTGAACGACATCATTCTGCTGTTCGCGTTCGCGCCGATCGTGATGTTCCTGCTGGGACTGACCGACGTGACCGTGCCGTGGGACACCATCGCGCTCTCGGTGGTGCTGTTCGTGGTGGTGCCGCTGGTGGCCGGCTGGATCTCACGCGTACAGCTGATCAAACGCCGGGGGCTCGACTGGTTCAACGAAACGTTCCTGCCCGCGCTGGCACCGGTGACCATCACCGCGCTGCTCGCCACGCTCGTGATCATCTTCATCTTCCA
>DFBG01000024.1 GCA_002367305.1 Actinobacteria bacterium UBA3086
TGCGAAGAGCCCGCTCTGGTGCGCCAGTGGTCCAGTGCCACGGTGGTCACATCGGCGGCGGTCGGTAGTCTGGTGGGAGGCCTCATCATGGCCGCTGCGCTCATTTGGGCACTCGGTCTGTTCCCTGGGGTCCAGCCGCTCTCGTCGGACGATGCGGGCAACAAGCCTGCTGACATCACCATTTCGACCGACGACACCGTTGATGCCGCAATCGCTGTGGCTGCCAAGGTCACGCCCAGCGTGGTGAATGTGGCGATCCAGCAGACATCGTTCAATCCGTTCACCGGTGTCAGCCAGTTGCAGGAGTCTGGCAATGGATCGGGCGTGATCATCCGTGAGGACGGCTATGTGATCACCAACTACCACGTGATCGAGACTGCTGACCGCGTGATCGTCACCGTCGGTGTCGAGGATGTTGAGGCCGAGGTCGTGGGAATCGACCCTTCTACCGACCTTGCCGTGCTCAAGATAGAAGGCAACGATCTCCCCGCTATAGAGTTGAGTTCATCGGCGGATCTCGAGGTAGGCCAGTTCGTGTTGGCTGTCGGAAGTCCTTTTGGGCTTGAGAAGACGGTCACACAGGGCATCATCTCCGCGCTGCAGCGCACGAGTTTCGCCGAGGGAACCACCTCGCTCACCGCGTACACCAATCTCATTCAGACCGACGCGTCCATCAATCCCGGTAACTCGGGAGGCGCGCTCGTTGACGAGCAAGGCCGGTTGATCGGCATCAACACGCTGATTCAATCGCCGTCCGGCACGGTGGGGGCGCCGCAGTCAGCAGGTATAGGCTTTGCGATTCCGGCTGACTTCGCCGCGTCTGTGGCCGACCAGCTCATCGAGACCGGAGAGGCCATGCATCCGTACATGGGTGTCTCGACGGTGACCATTGACGAGGGGACTTCTCGACAGTTCGGGCTGGCTGTTGAGCGGGGAGCCCTCGTTCAGTTCGTCGAGCCCGGTTCGCCTGCTGACGAGGGAGGGATCGAGCGCGGTGACATCATCACCCAGATCAATGGGCGTGACATAGGCGGCACCGAGGATATCTTCAGTGCTGTTCGCGGCGCCAAGATAGGAGCCGAGGCCGAGGTCGTCCTCGTTCGCGGGCAGACGCGGCGTACTCTCACGGTCGTGCTCGCGTCAGATGGTGGCGGCCGATGAGGATCACGCTCATCGCAGTGGGCAAGCTCAAGGAACGCCATTGGCGCGAGGCCGCGCAGGAGTACATCAAGAGGCTGGGAGCGTACGCGACTCTGAAGATCGTGGAGATCACCGATCGCGACGTGACTCGGGATGAGGCTCGCGCGATGGAGCAGGAGGGCGCGGATATCCTCAAGGCGATTCCGGACGGTGCGCACGTTGTCGCGCTGGACGTGAAGGGCAATCAGATGAGTTCCCCGGACATCGCATCATGGATATCCGGTCACGGGCTCGACGGTCGGAGTCATCTCGCTCTCATCATCGGTGGGTCAGCGGGACTTTCACCTCAGGTGCTCGCACGCGTCGATGAGCGCATCTCTCTCGGGCGGATCACTCTGCCGCACCAACTTGCACGCGTGGTCGTGCTGGAACAGGTGTACCGGGCCTTCCGTATCATGCGTAATGAGCCATACCACCGCTGAAACCCCCTGTTCGTACGTGTTAGAACGCTACCTGTCACAGAATCCTCGGTATCGCTAGATGAGAGCTACATCTAGTCCGAAACTAATTGGAGGAGCCACAAGCGGCAGACTCGTTGTCTGCGCGGATGCGGAGCAGGAGGAGACATGGCTGATTGTGAATGCTTGGGCGGCTGCCCATTCTTCAATGACAAAATGGCGAGCATGCCGACCATGGCGGAGATGTACAAGCATAAGTACTGCAAGACGGACAACAGCGAGTGCGCGCGCTTCGTTGTGTTCAAGCAGCTCGGCAAGCCTGCGGTACCCGCCGATCTGTATCCCAACGACCTGGATCGTGCGAACAGGGTTCTCGCCGAGGCCTAGGTTCTGCTCACACGTCGATCCACATAGTACGGTCATACCGATACCGTTTGTCGTGCTCTCTCGTTGCCGAGGAGCGCATCAGGCGGTATCCTTTTGTGCCACTGTTCACGCTCATGCATGAGGGAGAGACGCGCCTGTGATCGATCTGCTGTCCAGACTGGTTCGCGATGCAATCGTTGCTGCCACTGAAGCCGGTGAACTCACTCTCGTCGAGATTCCCGAGCCGCACCTGGAGCGTCCTCGCGACCCCAGTCACGGTGACTGGGCCACCAATGTCGCGATGCAGCTGGCAAAACCGGCCCGCATGGCTCCTCGACAGATCGCCGAGATCATCGCGGAGCGTATGAGCGGGCACGCGGACATTGCGGCGGTTGAGATCGCCGGTCCTGGTTTCATCAACATCCGACTTTCCGCTGCAGCACTTCAACGCGTGCTCCGGGACGTTCGCGAGCAGGGCGCCGACTACGGTCGCGTCGATATCGGCAAGGGACGTCGCGTGCAGATCGAGTTCGTTTCGGCTAATCCAGTCGGCCCCATGCACGTCGGCCACGGTCGCTGGGCCGCTCTCGGCGACAGTATGGCGAGAGTGCTTGAGCACGCCGGTTTCGAGACGCAGCGCGAGTTCTACGTGAACGATGCCGGCGTGCAGATGAACACGTTCGCCAAGTCGGTCGCGGCGCGCTACATGGAGATCAACGGCGTTGAGGTCGAGTTCGCCCAAGACTGGTATCAGGGTGCCTACATTCGCGAGATCGCCCAGGAGATCATGGACGCCGAGGGACCCAAATGGGTCGAGGCTGACCCCGAGGCTCGCGAGTCGTACTTCAAGGAGCAGGCGTACGCGCAGGTGCTGGATCACCTCAAGCGCGTGCTGCACGGTATGGGCGTCGACTTCGACGTCTGGTACTCCGAACGCGAACTCCATGAACCCGGCGCGGATGGCTTGAGCCCCATCGAGTCTTCGATCGCCACGTTGCGTGAGGCCGGCTACATTTTCGAGCAGGACGGCGCCACGTGGTTCCGCACGACGGACTTCGACGACGACAAGGACCGGGTGCTCAAGAAGGCGGATGGCTCCTACACCTACTTCGCTGCCGATATCGCTTATCACAAGAACAAGTTCGATCGTGGCTTCGACCGCGTGATAGACATCTGGGGTGCCGACCACCATGGATACGTGAAGCGTATGGAGGCGGCTGTTGCCGCACTCGGCCATCCAGGCAAGCTCGATCTCGTGATCGGGCAGCTCGTGAATCTCTTCCGCGATGGCGAGGCGGTTCGCATGTCCAAGCGTACCGGCGAGATGGTCACGTTCGAGGATCTGCTCGACGAGGTGGGCGAGGACGCCGCCCGCTACTTCTTCCTGCGCCGCTCGACCGACCAGCCGCTCGACTTCGACATCGGCCTGGCCAAGGAGCAGAGCGCTGAGAACCCGGTCTTCTACGTGCAGTACGCCCACGCTCGTATCTGCTCGATCCTTCGCAAGGCCGCCGGTATAGACACGGCCGATGAGAGCGTGGAAATCGCATCCATGGCGACCGCGCTCATCCCCGATGACGCGCCCCTGCATCTGCTCGAAACAGAGGCCGAGCTATCGTTGATGCGCAAACTCGCGGAGTTCGGCGAGGTCGTTGAGGTTGCTGCCGATCAGCTTCTCATGCATAAACTGACTCGCTACGCCGAGGATCTGGCCGCGACGTTCCATCAGTTCTACACGCAGTGCCGTGTGTACGATCCGGAGAATTTGGATCTCACATCGGCGCGTCTCTATGCGGTGGATGCAACGCGGCAGGTTCTCGCGAATGTGCTTGGACTCGTTGGCGTCAGCGCACCGGAGCGTATGTAGCGAATCTCGCACACGAATGTGATAATTCGCATATACTAAGTCAACCTCATCGAGACTTCGACCATAGGAGAAACTCATGGCCGGTAGATCTGCCGCACCGCGGCCACCTGCGACACCTGACCAGAAAACTGCCGCGGATCTCACATCCGTGCTGCCTATGACCGCCGAGGTTCGCGACGGACATCTCTGCATCGGCGGTGTCGACACCGTTGAGCTGGCCGCTGAGGCCGGTACCGCACTCTACGTCATGGACGAAGCGCACATCCGCCATCAACTCTCCGAGTACGTGAAGTGGACGCGCTACCACTGGAAGGACGTCGACGTCATCTACGCCGGCAAGGC
>DFBG01000146.1:0-3183 GCA_002367305.1 Actinobacteria bacterium UBA3086
GAGGTGATGGTGGTGCGATCCTCCCGTGCAGCGCACGTAGAGCGCCCCGCCGTTTCGCTCGCCAACGCGCTGAAGCCACCCGGATTCACTGAGTGCGGCTACGGCGCGGTACACGGTCGCCGCTCCGACGTACGTTCCGGCCTCGGTGAGTCGCTGTGCCAGTTCGTCGATCGTGAAGGCGCCCTCCAAGGCGTCGGCCACGTGCACGATCTCTCGGCGCTGGGCTGAGACGCGCCCTGCGCCGTAGGGACAATCCTGGTGATGTTCGGTGGCGTCCATGGTGTCCTTCATAACCTAGGTGAGAATGATTCTCACTTACCCCGAGCAGATTGTACCCCTAGTTCGCGGATTTGAGTCCGGTTGATTCATGCGGGACGGTGCGAGTGTCGATGCAGTACTATAGGGCTTGTTTATGGGTCGTGGTTTCGTCGTGGATCAGACCTCATCAGGCGAGGGGACATTCGTTGAACATCGCGCAGTTGCGTGCGTTCGTCATGGTCGTTGAGCAGGGGACTTTCTCTGGTGCTGCACGGGTGATGCGAGTGTCGCAGCCCGCGGTCACCATGCAAGTCCAGTCACTCGAGGCCGACATCGGTGCGACGTTGTTGGATCGGGGTTATCGCAAGATCGATCTGACCGAGGCGGGACGCACGTTGCTCCCGTTCGCGACTAGAGTGTTGTCCGAGATCGAGGAGGCGCGTGATGCGATCGCCGGCATGTCCGGGCTCGTCACCGGTCGACTCGAACTCGCTGCGAGCACGACGCCCGGCCAGTACATTCTGCCTCGTCTCCTAGGGGCGTTCCTTAAGCAGAACCCCGAGGTCGGCGTGTCCATCAAGATCCACGACACCGCAGATGTGGTCGAAGCGGTCGAGGAGGGGCGGGCACATCTCGGCGTGACCGGTGCGCAGATCAAAGGCTCCAAGGCTAGTTTTGAGCAGTTGGGCACCGATGACATCGTCATGATCTGCGCTCCTGACCACGCGCTCGCTCAGGCCAAGAAACTCTCAGTGAGCGATGTTGTTCAGGAGCCGTTCATCCTGCGTGAAGAAGGTTCGGGAACACGCATCGTGGTCGAGGACGTTCTGCGGTCGGCTGGCGTCGAACCCGGAGACCTCGAAGTGGTGACCGAGCTCGGCACCAATGAGGCGATCGTGAACGCGGTTGAAGGTGGCATGGGAATCGGGGCAGTCAGCACCTGGGTCGTGGACAAGGCTCTGGAGCTCGGCACTGTCGTTCGCGTGCCGCTACCGCACTTCCCGGTGAATCGACCGCTCTATGCCGTTATGCCACGGGGCACGATGACGCGTGCCGCCGATGCTTTCATGGACTACCTGCGTGAGAATCTGCAGGATTGATCGCCTCGTTCCGGCGACGAGAGAGGTGAGTTGAACGTGACAGAGGTACGTGTAGGAGTGCTGACGTGCTCAAATACGCGCGCTCAGGGACTGGCCCAGGACACAGCGGGGTTGGCTCTCGTCGAGTTCTGTGAGCAGCGCGGCTGGAATGTCGTCGCGTATCACGTGTGTCCCACCGAGATCGAGTGTCTCTCGGCCTCTCTCATTGAAATGACCGACGTCGATAGTGCTCAGATTGTGCTGACGTGCGGAGGCATCGGGCTCGATACGATGGACGTCGTGCCGGAAGCCACGGAGTTGATCTGCGAGCGTCTCGTGCCGGGGATCGTCGAGCACATTCGTGCCCGGTGCATGGAGCAAGACACCAAGGCAATGTTCTCGCGCGGCGTGGCAGGTCTCAGAGAGGGTTCTCTCATCGTCAACTTGGACGCTGGGGCCGATGCGGCGGGGTACACGCTTGGGCTGCTGGCCGAGGATCTTGAGTCTGCGGTTTCCCCCAATCAGACCTGCTCGTTTCGTTGACACACTCCTAAGCCGTCCCTATGCTCAGTCTTACTGTTGTTACAAACTCATGTATGCCGCCGAAACTACCGGCAATGGTCGCGGCGGTTCTTCATTCTGAGCGCGTAGCGCAGGGACTTCGAACGGTGCGCATACTTGAAGGACATGCGAATGCAGACGCGCACCGCTGCATCTCGCGAAAGGGCAAGGGGGTGTCAGCGATAGCACTGACCGAGATCAACGTATGGCTCGACGTCATATTCACCACGCTGTATCCGGTGATAGTCGTCGCGCTGGCCGCTCACTTTGTGGGAAACATTCTCACGGGTCGAGCGAAGAAGCGGTTCAGGGGTTGGGAGTGGCCGCATCATGAGGGCCCCGCCGTCCCGTTGCTGCCAAAGTTCCTGCACATCACACATGTCGCCTCAATGATCGCGTTGGGTTTCTCGGGCATGTACATTCGCTTCCCCTTCTTCGATGGTGGACGCGTCGGCATGCGCTATCTGCACTATGTTGCGATGATAATCGTCACCATCAACCTGGTGTGGCGCCTGTGGTACGCGTTCTATTCACAGAAGCGTGACTACAAGGAGTTCGCCATCACCAAGCAGGACATCGTGACGGCGCCCAAGGTCGTCCTGTACTACATCTTCGCGAAGCCTTCCAAGCCCCACCTCATGAAGTACAACGTGATGCAGAAGGGGACGTACGTTCTGTTCGCGCCCCTTCTCATGGTTCAGGCTTTCACGGGATTTGCGCTCGTGACCACGCCCTTGATCGCGGGCACCAGTCCGCGTGACTGGTTCGTTGGCTGGTGGCTCGGGGCATTGGTGGGGTCGGTTGACCTCGCGGGCTGGTATGCTCGCATGGTTCACTACGTGGTGAACTGGTTGTTCATCATCATCACTACGATTCACGTGTACCTTTCTTTGTCCGAGGATTTCCCGGCGTTCTTGAATTTCTTTGGGCTTACTGCGTTCGACAGGCCCAACAACAACCCGGAAGCGCATGGACATGGGGACAATGAACATGAATCTGTCGAGGATGCCACAGGGTACGGCGCTCATGCGTCTCTGCCCGAGGTTGACTGACGGGAGACGATAGCGGCGGTGTGCGGCAGGCGTTTCATAGGCGTCCTCATCGGGACGTATGTCGCAGCGATGCTCTTTCCGAGCGTTGCAATGGCTCAGGGCTATGACCTGAACTTCACATTGCCGACGGCGGGAAAATCGGGCTGCATGGTGTGTCATGCGGATCCCAACCTGGTGCGCTTGCAGGGTGACCGGTTCGTCTCGTACTGGATCGACGGTGGCTTGCTGGACGA
>DFBG01000146.1:3220-3537 GCA_002367305.1 Actinobacteria bacterium UBA3086
GAGTGGCAACGTACGGCGAAGCTTGCGTGTAAGAACTGCCATCAGGAGCAGTTCGATGCATACAGCAATGGCGTGCACTCTCTCTCGCTCAAACCGGGTGATGAACTGACCGAGATCGATTTTGAGAAGCCGTTGTGTGGCGATTGCCACGGAGATCACGGCATCGAGATACTCTCGGACAACCCGGACGGACGGGAGGCAATGCACGCGCGCGGGTACGAGGTGTGCGGAAAGTGTCATGACGAAGCTTGGGAGAGTTACAACGACTATTATCATGGTGCGGCGTATCAACGCGGGGCTCCCGACGCCCCGGCATG
>DFBG01000157.1 GCA_002367305.1 Actinobacteria bacterium UBA3086
GTTGTGTCGCGCAGATGTGCGCAGAGCGCGAGCGGGTTTTCACTCGCCCAGCGTAGCACGTTCTCCCACCGATGAGATCGCACGAAAGATGTATCGCTAGCCGGCCTTGATGGCCTCGCGCCAGTAGATCCGATCGCCGATGAGAAGCGCGGTCGCCACCGCGACATACAGCACTCCCAGAGCAGGACGCGGAATCTCTGTGAGTCGCAAAGCGTGACCCCCCGCGACCATGAGCAGAATGAGCGCCCATGACTTGAGCGAGAAGAATCCACCGGCACAACTCGTGCACCCTCGCTCCAGGATTCGAGCCACGGCGGTGCTCGCAACGCGCTCCATGAGAAGTTGCGACTTGAGTATCCCGATTGCGATGGCAAGCAGAAAGAGCCAACCAGCCGACGAAGAGTCACCGACCCACATGGCACCACGCACGCCCAGAATTCCTGCCGCCACAAGCCACATGGCGGCAGCAAGCAGCAGCTGAACGCGTATGCTCGCTACAGGTTTGAGACGGTCTACAAGTCGAATTCCATCGGCCGGGATGGCCGAGGCTGAAGATTCTATTTGTTCATCCATGAGAGTGTGATTAGCAAGCATCGCGCCTACTACGCAATTTCGCCTGAATCCTTTGCGTCGGAATCGGAAACGGTCGTCGCGTCGTCGCTCTCAAGCGCATCATCAGCTGACTCTGCCGGCAGTCCCAGGATCTCTCGGATGTCGACTTCTCGGCCTTCCTCACTGGCGATGACAGCCTTCATCGATGCGACCGCGATCTCGATCATGTCGTCCTCGGGCTCGCGTGTGGTCATGCGCTGCAACTGAAGGCCCGGCCACAGCAGTACCTTCACCGCGGGTGACTCAGAGCGTCCGCCCGCCCACTTGATGACCTCGTACGCCAGACCTGCGATGAGAGGCATGAGCACGATGCGCAGTGCGATCGCCACGAACAGGGTGAATATCTTTCCGTCCACTCCTATGGCGGCAACTATGGGCTTCACAGGCACGATGCTGAACACGATGATCGCGATGATCATCACCATGAGCAGGAATGACGTGCCACAGCGCACGTGCAGAGTCTTGAACGTCTGGATCGGCTCGACCTCGAGCGGGAGACCGTTCTCATACGCATGGATCGTCTTGTGCTCGGCACCGTGATATGAGAACACCCGCTGGATATCCTTCATACGACTGATGGCCCATATGTAGGCAAAGAACGCGACCACACGCAGGCCACCGTCCACGACGTTCCAAGTGAACGGCTTTTCGGTGGCCTCGCCCACGGCAAGGTTGGTAAGGACAGCAGGTAGCACGATGAAGAGACCGACGGCAAGCGCCACGCCGGCGACCATGGTGAACGCGATCTCCTTGCTCGTAAGCTGCTCATCCTCGGTCTCGCCAGCATGCTCGGCGGAGATACCGAACGCCTTCATGGCGAGCACGAGGGTCTCGTACATGCCCCAGACGCCGCGGATGATCGGCTTTCCCAACCACGGGTGGTCGGTGACCGCCGTCTTGAGCTCGTGCGCCTCAAGATGGATCGATCCGTTGGGCTCGCGCACCGCGACCGCCCAGTTCTTCTTGCCCCTCATCATGACGCCTTCGAGAACCGCCTGGCCCCCGATATGCGTGTGCTTTATCGGCATCTACTTAGCCCTTCTCATCTCTATCACTGACAGTCCTGCCCAGAAGTGCGGACCAGCCCTCGCGTACTTCATGCGGAAGACGAGCATACGTTGCAACCCAGACCATGTACACCGCCACGAATCCCAGCAGAAAGCCGGCCGCCGGTTGATTCGTCCAGTGTGGGCCACCCGGAAGTGAAAGAACGTCCATCAGCGCCAGACCGAGCATCGCCATGGCGACGAGCCCCGGTGCCGCTGCGTTATCGCGACGCTCCAGATAGAGCAGACCACGAGCCGACGCAGGACCGTGCGCTGCCGCGAACATGCCCCAGATCGCAGGACGCAATGCGAACCACATGTACGCAAGGACAACAGCCCACAGACGAAGGTCGAATCCATCCGACAACACGTTGGCGAATGCATAGGCACCAGCGGGTGGCGCAAGCATGTGGACCACTGCCGCAGGCAGATCGAAACCCGACTGGTTATAGCTCCACTTCGTGGAATCAGTCACGTTTGGGCGCCTTGTCGTAGGGCTCTCCGCAGCTCATCTTGCCCTCACGACACGGGCCGCGTCGGCATGACGCGCCGGCGTCCATGAAGATGTAGGGCGCCGTGGGCTCAGCCAGTTCGAGCATACGAAGAGCGAGGTCGCGAATCTCCCACTGCGCGCGCTTGCAGCAACGAAGCTCCAGGAAGTGGAGCAGTTCGCGAACGTTCATGGTGACGACGATCTTGCTCTCCATGGCGTTCGGAAGCAGGTATCGTGCGTCTTCGGGAGCCACGCCCGCATCGAGAAGAGAGCGATACGCGGCGAACGCAGAAGCCGTGGCCTCGTCGTACGCAGCGCTCGCATCGGCATCTTCCGCAACACGAGGTGGAACCACGAACTGTGGCTCCGTCTCATAGGACACGTAGCGTTGGGACTGCTGGTTATAGCTCGCCAGACGATGTCTCACCAACTGATGCGTGAGCGCACGGGACACCCCATCGATCGCAAAGGTGTAGGCGGCATGCTCCAGTGTCGAGAAGTGGCCGGAGTTCATGATGGTGCGCAAAACCCTGCGCACGGCCTCATCGGACATCTCCTCCATAAGCTCTGCAGCACCGACGGGCGCATAGCAGACGCGTGCCGCCACTGCGATCGCACGCTCGGGATCCGATGTATGGAACAGGAGTCTGACATCCATCAGCTGGTGCCTTTCGAGTACAGGAGCGTGCTCACGGCACGCACGGGATGAACGAGATAGCAAAGGGAGGCGAGTCGCCTCGCCCCCCCATTCTAGCAGTCGAACATCACCGAACCGATGTTACTCGGCGGTCTCCTCTGCGGGAGCCTCTTCGGCGACGACCTCGGCCTCAACAGCCGGCTCCTCAGCGGGAGCGGATGCGGCGGCGTTGGCGGCCTTCTCAGCCTTGCGGGCAGCCTTGGCCTCGAACACGCGAACGCGCTCGGCCTTCTCTGCGTCCTTGGCCTCGCGAGCCTTGCGAGCCTCTTCGGCTTCAGCATCCGCGATCTTCTGACGGGCCTCCTTCTCGGCGGCCTCCTTCTCGAGCACGGCGCTTGCAGCCGAGCCGAACTTGTCAGAGAAACGCTGTACGCGTCCACCTGTATCAACGAACTTCTGCTTGCCCGTGTAGAACGGGTGGCACTTCGAACAGAGTTCGATGTGCAGATCGGACACTGTCGAGCGAGTGGTGAACTTCTCGCCACACGAGCACGTTACCGTAGCCTCGACATAGTCCGGATGAATTCCTTCACGCACTGTTGGGTCACCTCCGGGTATACGACCCTGGTTTCCGACCAGAGCCTGAACAGCCGACCGATTGTAGCACAGGGTTCACACAGGGGCTACAGGTTACCGTTGCCCTTCTCGCCAGCCTTCTTGGCCATCTTGCTGAGGAACTCCTGATTCGAAGTCGTCTGCTTGAGACCCTTGATGAGCATCTCCATTGCACGCTCGGGCGCGTCGGCGTTGTGCAGGATCCTGCGAAGGCCCCAAACGAACGGTGCCTCGATGGGATCGAGTAGCAGCTCTTCCTTGCGTGTGCTGGACTGGACCACGTCGATCGCCGGGAAGATGCGCTTGTCGGCCATGCGGCGCTCAAGTCGAAGCTCCGAGTTACCGGTGCCCTTGAACTCCTCGAAGATGACCTCGTCCATCTTGGATCCGGTGTCCACGAGTGCCGTGGCGAGGATCGTGAGCGATCCACCGTGCTCGATGTTGCGGGCCGCACCAAAGAAACGCTTGGGCGGATAGAGCGCCTGAGAGTCGACACCACCGGAGAGGATGCGTCCGGATGCCGGCGTGGCCAAGTTGTACGCCCGTGCGAGTCGAGTGATCGAGTCGAGAAGGATCACCACGTCGTAGCCGCTCTCAACGAGGCGCTTGGCGCGCTCCATCACGAGCTCGGCCACCGCGATGTGATTCTCACTGGGCATATCGAATGTGGAGGAGACGACCTCGCCCACGATCGAGCGCTCCATGTCCGTGACTTCCTCAGGGCGCTCATCGACGAGCAGGCACATGAGATATGAGTCCGGTGAGTTAGCAGTGATCGCAGCGGCGATCTCCTTGAGGATAGTCGTCTTGCCCGCCTTGGGCGGAGAGACGATCAGACCACGCTGACCCTTGCCGATCGGGGCGACCAGATCGATGATGCGGGCAGTGATGGTCTCCTTGCCATGCTCTAGTCGGAATCTCTCATCCGGGTAGACCGGGGTCAGATTCCCGAAGCGCTTGCGCTCGCGTGACTCCTCGACCGTCTTGTCGTTGATGGCCATGACCTTGAGTAACGCCGGGTACTTCTCGTTGTCCTTGGGAGGCCTGACCTGACCGCTGATCATGTCGCCGCGGCGTAGTCCGGACCGACGGACCTGCGACATCGAGCAATAGACGTCGCTATCGCCGGGAAGATAGCCAGATGTGCGGATGAAGCCATAACCCTCGGGCAGCACGTCAAGAATGCCGTTGATGGTCACGAAGCCCTCGGCCTTCATCTTGGCATCGAGCACCGCGTCGACGATCTCGTCCTTCTTCTTGAGCGCCTTTATGTCCAACGAGAGTTCGCCGGCCATGGTGCGCAGTTCGGCTACCGTCTTCGCAGCGAGATCCTCGCGCTTGATCGAAGGCTTCGGGGGCTGCTGGCCGCCTCCACCGCCGCCACCGGTACCTCCGCGACGTCCACGCTTTCGGGGTCGAGCACTCATGAGTTCTTGACCTTCTCCCAGTCATCCAGGAACGCCTTGAGTCCCCGGTCGGTCAGCGGATGCTTGACGCACTTCGCAAGCGTGCTCATGGGCACGGTCGCGATGTCGGCACCGATGAGCGATGCAGCCAGCACGTGCTGCGGATGCCGCACGGATGCAGCGATGACTTCGACGTCATGGCCAAAGTCGTAGTTGGACAGCGCCTGCACCACGTTGGCGAGGTGATCGATGCCGTCTTCTGAGATGTCGTCGAAGCGACCCACGAACGGACTGATGTACGCAGCACCCGAGCGGGCCGCAAGAAGCGCCTGCGGGGCGGTGAAGCAGAGCGTCATGTTGACCTTGATGCCCTTGTCCGATAGCGCCTTGGTAGCCGCAAGACCCTCAGGCATCGTCGGTACCTTCACGACTACGTTGGGGGCGAGCTCTGCGAGCTCGAGACCCTCACGAATGATCTCGTCACGCTTGAGGCCCACGGTCTCAGCGGATACCGGCCCGTCCACGATCGCGCAGATACGCTTGATGTGATTGTGGAACTCGGCGAGATTGCCGCCTTCGCGGGCGTAGAGCGTGGGATTGGTGGTGACTCCAGAGATCACGCCCCACGACGCAGCCTCCTCGATTTCCGCGATGTTCGCGGTGTCTAGAAAGAACTTCACTTAGTAGTTCCTCTCCCTTCGAACTCCGGCGCGTCGCCGGAACCCTTGTATATACAACCGACGCGCGTCGGTTCATTCCTGATTGATGGCCTCATTCACAATGTGCTCGAGTGTCTCTGCGACCGTCCGGTCGAGTTGGTGGCTGTAAATGATCGGAATCTCATGTTCCCGTGCGAGGTCCTCTATGTAGTGGCCAAGCAGACGGATGTTCCCGAAATTCGACCGATAGCGTTCAACTGGACGCATACCGTCGGTTTGGGCTTCGCGGATGTAGAAGTGACTTCTGTGCGCTTCTTCGTCCGCAACGGTGATGACAAGCTGCACGACCCGAGCATTCTCGATCTGCCGCGTATCGATATAACCCGGCACGAGGTGAACACCCTCCACCACGAGGCTGACCCCCTCGAGCACGGCCCGATCGATCAGCGCCTGAACGCCCGTCGAAACCACAGCGGTCTGCTCGCGGAATCCTACAATGACGGGGTTGGCGCCGTGCGGCACCGGGACTCGTAGACCTCTCCACGCATTGAACGCACTCTCGTGCAGCGCGGGCATCAGGTCCTTGGTAAAGATACCACGCATCACCTCACGAATGGAATCCGTAGATGTGATGCGTGTGATTCCGAGCCTGTGCGCGACCTCGGTGGCGATCGTTGATTTGCCCACTCCGGTGGTTCCGCCGACGAGAACGATCAGCGGTTTATCGAGCTTGGCGAGCTTACGAAGCTTGCGATAGCGCACGGCATGCTCCTCGCCCGCCATGCGTGAGAGGTACGCCTCGCTCAGCTCTCTCAGGCGATCGACCGTGATCGCGAGTTCATCGCGCTCCCGCAGATCCTCTTGAATCGCGGAGGCGACCTCATACGATCTGCCGGGAGCAAGCCCTGTGGCGGTGAACGACTGGGCGAGCAAACCCTTGGAGAAGGGAAGTCCGTGCGCCTTGTCACTCAGAGTTATCTGCTTGCTATGGGGCATGGCGTCACCCCTTCCTACTCGTACCTCGCTCGATGGCGATCGCCGCCACCGACTCGACGAGTGAGCCGAGATCGGAATCATCGAGCGTTATGGGCACGTTGTCGCAGAGGACCGTGGGCACGCCAGCCTCTGCCCCTGCAGCCGCCACCACATCGATCGCAGCCGCCTTGAGCTCTGTCACCAACACGTCGAACGTGCCTTGTGCGCCCTGCATGTCCTTGCGCAGGAGTTCACGGTTCGACAGGTGAGCGCTGGTGGCAACGACCTCACAGTCAAACTCGTCCTCCAGGAACTCCGCGAGTTTGGATATCACACCCTCGGGCGCGGTCGTGGCGAAGAACACTCGCTTGCCCGCGATCGGCTCCAGCGGCGCGGGACGGAACGTCGTGACAACGCATGGTATATCGGGCGCCTGGCGAGCGACCTCGTCGCGCAGGGCTTGGATCTGCTCAGGCGCCGCCACGGGCTCCTCGGCGGAGGCTATCACCACGAGATCGGCGAGTCCCACGCGATAGGGTCCGAAATAATCACGCACGTACTCGATTCCGCGCCCCGCACCCACGATGAGTATCGTCGCGTCGCACGCAACGGGCGGGATGGCGGCACCGGAACCCTCGAGCATGATGAGTTCCTTGCCCAGAGAGTCTGCCAAACGCGCTCCCTCGGGCACGTTGGAGAAGAACGTCTCCCCCGCCAGACCTCCGCCGCAACGACGACAGCCAACGGTCGTGACGCGGCTCATGACGGCGTCCTCGTAGTTGTCCGACGACGCATGCTTTCCTTGACGCGCGAGTTCAAGCAGGTCGCTCGTGTTCAGCCGCACGCGCTCGCCTTCGATGAGCTCGGGTTCGCTGGGCCCGCCTCGGCCCATGGCGAGCACCACGACATCGCGCTCGCCCGCCTTGAGCCTGCGAGCAACGTACGCAGAGACGGCCGTCTTGCCCACCCGCTTGCCCGTGCCGATGAGACCCAGCGTCGGAGTCTTGGTGGTCATGCGGGCACGCGGTGGAGAGAAGATGAAGTCGGCGCCTCGATACTTCACCCCGCGAGACAGAGCGATGGTCGCAAGCTCAAAACGATCGGCCGGAGAGAGGATCGGCTCATCGGAGAGGTCGATCACCGCGCAGGGGTCGTAACGATCGATCGCTTCCGCCAGAGCCTCACCCGCAGTCGCCCCGGTGACCACGGGCACACCATAGGTGGCCATGCCCGCCTGCAGATCGACCTTCTCGGTCCCGCCGATGAATGCAGCTGCAACCACCTCGTACTCGTGGCCGAGCCCAGCGAGCGCGAAGCGAACCACCGGAGGGTAGTGCTCCCCATCAATGAGTGCGACCACGCGTGTCATTGTGGGCTCCCTCGATCCTCGCTCTGCTCCCATTTGCAGGACTGTCTGTTCATATCCAGGAAATCGGCCACGATCTGCGCATCTTCGTAGGGCTCCTTCTGTAACACCCGCACGCGACCCCCCTCGTGGACCTCTATGAGGTTGTAACAAGGACGCACCTTGCCGCGAAGCCGATGCGTGCACGCGGTTCCCGCATTCACGATCAGCATGTCCTCGAGACGCCAGATATTGGGCACATGCTTGTGCCCGCATAGCACGAGATCGGTTCCGGTCTTGGAGAGTACGCGCAGAAGGTCACCCGCATCATGCACGATATTGCGCTCGCGTCCGGTACCCGGCACGGGTACCAGATGGTGATGCAGGCACAGCACCTTGAACTCCTCCGGGTCGGCGAAATGCTCCTCGATGTACGGGTAGCGATTGCGCCCCACACGCCCATTGTCCAAATCTGGTTCGGTGCTGTCGAGCGTCAGGAAGTGCAGCCCGCTGAAGACAAGTTCTTTGCTTCGCGAGCCAAAGAAGTCCTGGAAGTGCTCGTCGCCGACATTGCGAGCATCATGGTTGCCGGGCAACACCAGCACGCGCTCGCAATCGATCTTAGACAGCAACCGAGACGCCTGTTTGAATTCAGGCGCGTATCCCATGTCGGTCAGATCGCCCGTTACCACCACGACATCCGGCTCAAGATCGTTGAGTTCATCAACAACACGCGTGGCCAGACTGGGAATGTGATACCGCGACCCGCAGTGCAGGTCCGAGATGTGCGCTATGACGATCGGTTTGTCACCGCTCATCGTGTCACCCTCTCTGGCGTCGTCGTGCTCCTAGCGAGGCAGCGCCCGTCGAAATGTGGCCTCTCCATCCAATGCACTCGTCGGCGAAAGTCGATCCGTGATCCCGAGCAAGCTCCAGATGAGATCGAAGGGATCGTACTCGTCATAGGTCACGATGTGCGGATCACCCTTGATGCCACCCAGATCCGCGGCTCGATCCACCGCATCGTTGAATGTTCCAAGTGTGTCGACGAGACCCATCTCCTGGGCCTCTACGCCAGACCAGACCCATCCGGTCGCCATCTCCTCGACCGCAGAGCGTTCGAGTCCACGACCACGCGCGACCACATCGATGAACTCTTGGTACGCCCCATCCACGGATTGCTCGATCAACGCCGTCTCAGTCTCGGTCAGGGAACGATAGGGACTCCCTGCGTCCTTGTACTCCCCCGCGGTGATGACCGTGAAGTCCACGCCCACCTTCTCCATGAGTTCCTCAAGGTTCATGACCTCGGAAATGACCCCGATACTGCCTACCGCCGACGTACGCAATGCCACGATCTCGTCGCACTGCGAAGCGATCATGTACGCGCCGGAGGCTCCCACGTCACCGATACTGGCGACCACAGGCTTGGTCATACGGGCGATCTCGGTTGAGATCTCCTCGGAAGCCGCAACCGTACCTCCCGGTGAGTCGATACGGAGCAGCACGGCCTCCACGCTGTCATCGTTCTCGGCAGCAGCCAAGAGAGCGAGCATGTTCTCGGGAGTGACCACCCCGTTGACCGAGCTGCCCGTACCTGAGATCACACCGGTGACGTGTATCAGCGCAACAGCATCACCCGACGGGCCGACGTCACTGGGAATCATGACGGCGATAAGGCCACAGAGACCACAGATGCCGAGCAGTGACACGAGCACGATGCCGATGACCACTTTCCAGCCCGCGCTCATCTTGGATGGCGTCTGTGGGGGAACACTCCGCATCGCTGCCTGTTGCTGAGCCTGTTGCGCGTAGTACGCCGCATACTGCTGCTCGGCAGACTGAGGGTCGAAGTTGTCAGGTGCGGGTGTGATCGGTTGATCCATGGGAACTGCCTCCGCTGAAGGGGCCGTGGACAGGACGGCAAAAGGGGGACACCACGTATATTCCCCTCCACACGCAGATCAGGTCAACCAGAAACGAACTGATTGCTACTCCGCGTCGCTTCGGGCGCCCACACGATCTATCGGAACAGCGAAGAGGGAATGGTCGGACCCGGGCTCCACGTCACTCGCTTTGGCCACTATCGCTCGTGCCCGTTCCAGTGCCGCTCTGTCGGACTCCTCACACACGAGTCCGATCACCGTGGGCCCAGCTCCCGATAGGGCAACCCCATCCACGCCCGCGGTGAGGAGAACATCACGAATGGATGTGAAGTCGGGCATGGCCGAAACTCGGTACTGCTCGTGAAGACGATCCGAGAGTGCCTGTGAGAGGAGGTCACCTCGACCCGAGATGATGGCCGCCGCGAGCAGACCCGCACGGCCCGCATTGAATGCAGCGTCCGCATGAGGAACCGTCTGTGGCAGCATGGCGCGCGAGATATCGGTCGACAGCGCCTGTAATGGCACCGCGACCACAGTGGCCAGCCCGAGGGCCGGCTCAAAACGCTCGGAACGACACGAGCCAAGATCGCCCTCGCACCACGAGATCGTGAAACCGCCCAAGAGTGCTGCGGCGACGTTGTCGGGGTGACCCTCCATCTCGATGGCGAGACGCAGGATCGTGTCGCGATCCAGCACTCCCCCGCAGAGTTGATTGGCGAGCATCATGCCACCCACAATGGCCGCCGCCGAGGAGCCCAGTCCCCGACCGGTGGGAATCTCGTTGTCGCAGTGAATGCAAGCTGCGCGCTCGGGAAAGCCGCACTCAGCGAAGGCGCGGGACATGGCAACGGCCACCTTGTTGCGCGCATCGGTGAACAGCCAGCCTGCACCCTCGCCCGTGACCTCCACGAACCAGTCGTCTGCTATCTCGGCTGAGAGATGATTGTGCATACTCAAAGCGAGACCGAAGGCGTCGTAGCCCGGGCCCAAGTTCGCAGATGTCGCCGGAACAGTGACTCTGGCGCGTGCGGTCATGGCCTAGAGGTCCTCGACACGGATGACGGCACCTATGGCGCTCGTGACGTCGAGCGCCTCGATCTCTGCGAGCGCGGCACGAACAGCGCCCTCGGACGCCTCGTGCGTGACGTACACGATCTCAGCGCCGGTCTCGTCGGCATACTTCTGGATGACCGAGGCGATGGAAACGCCGTGATGGCCGAAGATGGTGGCGACAGATGCAAGCACGCCGGGCTCGTCAGAAACGAGAAGGCGTACGTAATAGCCGGTGGTGAGATCAGCGATATCGCGCACCGGAAGCTCGTCGGTACACGTACAACCGACGATTCCCAGGCAATCCTGCGAGATGTGGCGGGCGACCTCGATGACGTCACCCATGACCGCACTTGCGGCTGCGCCCGAGCCGGCGCCTTCGCCGAAGAACATGGTCTCGCCCACCGCGTCGCCGACCACGTAGATGGCGTTGTACACGCCGTTCACGCCAGCCAGAGGATGATCGACCGGGATCATAGTCGGATGCACGCGGATATCCACGCCTGAGTCGGTGCGATTGGCGATAGCGAGCAGCTTCACGGCATAACCCATATCACTGGCGTAGTCGATATCGCTGGAAGTGAGCGAACGAATGCCCTCGACGGGGACGTCGTCCATGACCACGCGAGAGTTGAACGCGATGGAGGCGAGAATGGCGATCTTTGCGGCGGCGTCGAGGCCATCGACGTCAGCCGTGGGATCCGCCTCGGCATAGCCTTTGGCCTGAGCCTCAGCCAACACCGTGTCGTAGTCCAAACCATCCTGAGCCATGCGGGTGAGCATGTAGTTGGTCGTGCCGTTCACGATGCCCATGACGCTCGTGATCTCATTCGACGTGAGCGAGTGCTTGAGCGGTCCGATGATCGGGATCCCACCACCGACACTCGCCTCGAAAGCGATGTCCACGCCGCGAGCCGCTGCGTGATCCATGACCTCTTTTCCGGCAGTCGCCATGAGCGCCTTGTTGGCGGTGACGACGCTCTTGCCAGCATCGAGCGCGGCGATGACGACATCGCGCGCGACACCCGTGCCGCCGATGAGCTCGATCACGATATCGATCTCGGGATCCTCGATCACCGGCCGCCAGTCGGTATGACACCGATCAGCCGGAAGGTCGACTGCGCTGAAACACGCCTCGTTGCGGTCAGCAACGCGCGAGAGCTTCAGGTCGACTCCGGCACGGGTGCGAAAGTGACCCGCGTGCTGCGCCAGGATCTGCGTGACCCCCGCGCCGACCGTGCCGAGTCCGATGAGTCCGATATGTACGGTGCGCATCGCACAACTCCTTCTGCCAATGAGACGCGTCTGCAGGCGTGTGCGCGCGTCGAATGCTCGTCGCAGCAGTATAGCGCAGGACGAGAGTACCGCACGACCAAGCGACTACTGAGCGGCCAGCGCTCCGACGACCGGAGAGTTCTCCGCCAGCGTCTGGATGGTAAGGGTCTTGGAGAGTGGCAAGGGTATCCAGCACATGAACCCGAAGGCGACTCGCAGGTACATCAGACGCGGTGACCGGCGCCCTCGGAGGCAACCTCCATGGCCGTCTGATCCACGTACTGCGTGAGAGATACATCTCGCTTGCGCAGCAGCGTCCACGAGGCGATCACGCCCATGGCGTAACAGCCCGCAGTCACGAAGTAGGGAACTGTGTATGAGAACTCCATGATGCGACCGCCGACCACACTGCCTCCCAGCCATCCCATACTCCAGGCGAAGGCGAAAGCGGCCGCCACCACCGGCTTCTCCCGTGAAGGAACGCCCTCCATTGAGAACTGACTGAACAGCGGCCA
>DFBG01000012.1:0-371 GCA_002367305.1 Actinobacteria bacterium UBA3086
GACTCCGGCTCGTCGAGAGAGAGCAAGAGATCGGAGAAGTCCGGCGTCACCTCCGAGATGACTTCGGGCGAGACCTCTATCTCCTGAGGTGCCTCCTCCTCCGGGATCTCGGCCGCCATGGCTTCGATCTCGGCGATGGTGAGGTCACCTGAATCCGCAAGTGACAGCATCTCTTCACGAGGCTCAGTCACCGACTCGAAATCTGACTTCTCGGCAACTGCGGCCTCGGCCGGGTCAGGAATGTCCGTCTCGATTGGATTCTCCGGGACGGACGCGACGTATTCGGTTCCAACGGGGGTCAGAAGATCCTCTGTGGGCAACTCGCCAAGACCGAGGGCCATGAGATCCGCCTGGAGGTCATCGTTGGACTG
>DFBG01000012.1:408-10564 GCA_002367305.1 Actinobacteria bacterium UBA3086
CAGACTCAGGTTCCGGAGTCGGCTCCGGTTCGATCTCGGGTTCGATATCGGGTTCAAATCCCGGCTCAATTTCAGGTTCGACCGCGGGCTGAACCGTTGACTCAGCGGCGGGCTCAATTTCAAGTTCGGCCGCCGGTTCGACCTCGAATTCGATCTGAGGCTCGGCCTCAGACTCCACCTCTGGCTCAGCCGACGACGAGGGGGCATCGACAAGACCAGCCATGACGTCTTCGAGCAGTGTCTCACCCGAACCGGAGTCGCCGCTCACGCCTACAGATAGGAAACCGGGCTCCTCTACGGGAGTAGACGAGACTGGACCGATCTCGACCTCAGCAGCATCGGCCACAGGAGCCTCAGGCGCCTGGAGTACTGCACCCATCATCTCCTCGAACACAGAAATGTCGCTAGCAGAGGCATCCTCCGATTGGCCCGCAAGGAACTCAGGAACCTCTGGAGCTTCGTGACCGTCGAATGGCGAAACCTCTACCTGCGCTGCCGCAGCCTCTTCAGCCTTTGCAGCCTCTTCAGCTTTGCGGCGACGAGCCGCGGCGGCGGCCAGCGCCTCTTCGCGTTCCTGTGCCTCGCGAGTAGCGGCCTCTTCGGCCTTACGCTGCTTAGCCCGATAGGCCTCAAGCTTCACATCTCGTGCCGCCCGCTCTGCCCGCAGCCGTACAACCTCTTCATCGGCTGCAAACTCAAGGAGTCCTGCCGAGAAGAGACCGTAGACAATGCGAGCGACTTCGAAGTCGGTGCGATTGGTCTCTGACGCGAGTTCAGAAACACTACGTGTGCCGTCGACGAGCAGGAGGAGCTCCCACTCGATGGGCTTCAGAGATATCTCGAATGTGCCCTCACCCGGTGCGGTAGCCATCTTGAAGACGACCTCCATTGAAGGGACCTTCTTCTTGATGCGCGCCCACTCCTCCAGGCGGCGACTGCCCTCCATGATCACGTTCTCAATGGAGACGGACAGTCCGATGTCCTCGTCGACGACTTCTGGGAGGAGCTCAAAATCGAACTCACCTTCATCCCAACGCATGAGATCGAAGATGGTGTCCTGTATCTGTTCTTGAACGAAAGCCTCGAGGACCTTGTCGGTGATGTAGCCCTCATCGACGAGTATCTGACCGAGTCGACGAGCACCATCGACCTCGCCTTGTCGGATATCCAGCGCGCGGCCTAATGCAGAGGGCGTGATCTTGCTGGCGGCGACAAGCCGCTCACCCAAGGGTTCACGATGCCAGTTCGATTGTGCGAAGAAGACCTCGCCCTCGCGGAACCACACGCTGCCCTCGGCCTCATCGGCACGTTTGATGCGCAGCACACCAGTCTTCTTGCTGAAGGTGACCAGCTGGAAGACGTCGGGCAGACTAAAGTCTTTGAGATTGCCGCGCAGCGCCATGGACTGAATTCGCACCCTTCTTCAGCGGTTCGGTGGAGCGATCAAATGCTACTGCAGTATCTCGGTGATAATCTCAGCCGTTTCCTGCATGTCGTAGAGAACCAAACCGAGCTTGGCATCCGTATGTGCCAGAGCGGTCAACACAGCACGGTCGCCAGCGGCGATCAGGAGAACGTAACCGTACTCACCTTCGATGAACACCTGCGACAGCGAACCACGTCCCAACTCGGCCGCAGCACGCTCGCCGAGTCCCAGAATCGCGGCCGACATGGCTCCGACACGATCCTCCTGCATGTCAACGGGAAGAGCCGACGCCATAGTGAAACCATCCATACTGACCAACGCGGCCGCCTGCACGTCCTGCGACTCTGCCATAAGTGCATCCAACGCTGCGGCCAGACGTTCTTCTCGCGTGGCCGGACGCACTTGTGTCTGCGGTCTAGCAGTGACTGCCGCTGGAGCGGCCGGTGTCGGAGCGGGAGCGGTCTGGGGTGCTGGAGCAGGCGCAGCAGGCACCGGGGGTGCCGCTTGACGCGCTGGCGTCACTGCGGGCTGAACCGGGACCACTACGGGTGCGGCGAGCAGGTCATCGTCTTCATCGAGGATCTCATCATCGACATCACTGATGAAGTAGTCGCCGATACCGTTATCAGCCATACCCTCGGAACACCTCCCTGGCGTACGAAATCACATTCGAATCGCTTGATCGGGCAGCACCAACCAACCGTCCGACCAGTGCTTTTAGTCTCTCATGAAGCAGGAGCGTACACAATAACCGAACGCACGATCACACAACGACTCGCATGATCTCTTCAATCGAGGTGGTGCCCTGAAGAACCTTTAGGAAGCCATCGTCGCGAAGCGTCTTCATTCCCTCCGCGATTGCGGCAGCCTTGATCTCATCTGTGGATGCATTCGCAACAGAAAGTCGCTCGATGTTCTCTGAGACGGTCATGACCTCGTGAACGCCCATGCGACCACGGTATCCGATGTTGTTGCACTTCTTGCAGCCGACCGCACGATAAAGCTTCGGGATATTGCCGGGCTCGAACGGGAAACCTACGCGATTCAAGGATTCCTCTGTGGGCGTATAGGACTCCTTGCAGTCCTTGCACAGACGACGCGCGAGACGTTGCGCCAGAACACAAGTGATCGCTGAAGCGATGAGGAACGGCTCGATTCCCATCTCGGTCAGACGGGTCATGGCCGACGGAGCATCATTAGTGTGGAGCGTCGAGAGCACCATGTGACCGGTCAACGCCGCTTCGATCGCGATCGTCCCCGTCTCTTTGTCTCGAATCTCACCGATCATGACCGTATCGGGGTCCTGACGCAGGATCGAACGAAGTGCTGCCGCAAAGGTCAGGCCCGCTTTCTCATGCACCTGTACCTGGGAGAGACCTGCAAGGCGATACTCGACCGGATCCTCAACCGTGATGAGGTTTGTCTTCACATCGTTCGTCTTGTTGATCGCCGCATACAACGTGGTCGACTTACCGGAACCGGTCGGCCCGGTGACGAGGATCGCCCCGTACGGAAGGTTGAGTGAATCCATTAGACGAGTCATGGGTTGATCGAGGAAGCCGAGGTCCTCAAGCGACATCATGATCGAATCCCTGCGCAAAAGGCGCATGACGCACAGCTCACCATAGACAAGTGGGAGGATCGCAACACGGAAATCGACCGCGACTTTTTCGAGAACGACACCGAAACGTCCGTCCTGGGGAAGCCTCTTCTCGGCGATATCCATTCCAGAGTTGATCTTGAGCCGACTGATCAGTTGCCGATGCACACGCATGGGGCTACGCATGACCTCTTGGCATACGCCGTCAATACGGTAGCGGACGCGCATCTCTTTTTCGCCCGGTTCAATGTAGATATCACCAGCACCCTGTCGAATCGCCTCAGTGATGATGAGGTTCATCATCTTTGCGACTGGCGCTTCTTCGCTCTCGAGATCTTCGTCCTCGGAGTCGTCAAGCCCCGCTGTGACGGCTTCCTCAAGATCGCCGACCATATCATCGACGTTCTGCTGCGCCGCTGCGAACCTCTCAATAGCAGAGGCCAACTCACTCTCAGCGGCGACGACAGGTTTGATCTCGTACCCGGTGACAATACGAAGATCATCGATCGCGAAGATGTTGGCTGGATCGGACATCGCGACGACAAGTTCGTCTTCTTGGACCTTGATCGGCATCACGGCATAGCGCTGCGCGAGATCAGCAGACAGCAGTGTGGCCGCATTTGGATCGATCTCGTACATGCTGAGGTCGATGTAGACGAGGCCCATCTGTGCGGCAACAGCCTGCGCGATCGCGACCTCGTCAGCATATCCAAGCTCATCGAGCACAGTCGTCAATGAGCGCCCATCTGCTACCTCGATGGCCTCATTGACCTGCTCCTGCGTCACAGCCCCCGCTTGAACAAGGATCTTGCCGAGACGTTTTCCACTCGCGGCGGTCATTTAGAGATCTATCTCCTTGGTGTGCATCGCGACCATGGCCTGCTCGGCCGCAGCGCGCATGACTTCACGTGGTGTTCGAATCTGAGCGGACTCACTCCAGATATCAACCGCGAGCGCTCCCTGGCTCACCAACATCCCCAACCCGTTGATGGCGACCGCTCCTGCTTCGTGCGCAGCTTTTTGAAGCGGCGTTTCAGTCGCTCGATAAATCATGTCGGCAACAACTTGTCCCGGCTTGAGCCAAGCGGCCGGAACTGGACTAGGGTCGCCGTCCTTCATGCCAATTGGCGTCGCATTGACGATCAGATCCGCCGACGCGATCGCTGACTCCGCAGATGCCGTCTCGATAGTCGCAGCTTCAGTTACACGCAGGTGGGATCGCATGCGAGCTACGAGTTCGTCGGCACGATCGAGATTTCGATTGACCACCGTGATCCGGCGAGCTTTGCCCAGCATGAAGGACACGAATGCAGCCCCCGCTGCCCCACCGGCACCGACCAGAACGATATCCTTGCCCAGAGGGTCAAAGCCGGCCTCCAGAGAGAGGGATTCAAGCAGACCTCGACCATCGGTGTTGTAACCGATGAGCCTGCCGCCTTCGAAATGAACGGTGTTGACGGCCCCCGCCATGCGAGCGAGCATCGCCACTTCGTCACAGAGCGAAAGCATTGCCTGCTTGTACGGCATGGTCACATTGAAACCGACGAACGGAAGCACTCTGATCGCACCGAGGAGCTGATACAGATCGGTCTCATCGGCAACGGGGAGCGGAATGTAGACCCAATCCAAATCCAAATGCTCGTAAACCGCATTGTGCATGGCGGGCGACAGCGTGTGTCCGATAGGCGAACCGATGATACCGGCAAGTCGCGTTGAACCATTCACGCGCAAGGTCATGGTGTGATCAGGCCTCCGTATGCGGGACAGCGTGTCATCTGCAGTTTACGGCAGAGGCTTGCGACCTGCTAGTATGCGGGCTTCCAAATGACGCAGAAAGAGCGTGTGAGGAAGATCCGAGGCGGACAGGGGCGATACCAGGATCGTCGTCATTCCCAAGAGGCTTCCGCCCAGGACGTCGGTGAAGAGTTGGTCTCCGACCACCGCCGCATGCTTGCGGGACGCGCCGATTTTGCCAAGAGCACGCAAGAACGCGAACGGCAGAGGTTTGATGGCCTTGGCGACGAGCTCCATGTCCAGTTCGCCTGCGACCCTCTGAACCTTCTCATGCCAGTTGTTGGACACGAGACAGACTTTGAATCCCTGATCGGCCAACGCATGAGCCCACGCGCGCAACTCGTCAGGGATGTCGTCCTTGTCACGAGGGAGCAGCGTGTTGTCGAGATCGATGAGAAGCACTTCGATCCCCTGCTCTTTGAGCAACGAAAGATCGATCGAATGCACGTCGACGTGGTAGATGTCCGGCGTGAAGAGTCCCATGCTTCTCTCTCTCATTGGCGACCAAGAACAAACTGACGCACCTAGTGATCCGGTACGCCGTCCCCATCATGATCGTGGGGAACGGGTGTAAGCGTATCACCAAGTTCTTCGTCGAGTTCTTGGAGCATCTCGAGCACAGCCGCTTCCTTCTCGGTCTCGCCAGCCACCGCGTAGATGCCGCGTATGTCGATAAGGCCCTGATTCATCTCGCTGAGATCGGCCCAATCCGAATCGAGAGCGGCGTCAGCCTCACGAACCGCTCCCTCAACGTCGTCGACGCTGTAGAGCAGGATCTGAGCGTAGCTCGAACGCAGTAGTCCGGCGCGAGGGTTGGCCTCGACGCCCTCTCTCGCCAACTCGATACCCTCATCGACGTCACCTCGTCGAGCGAGTACCCATGCTCCGACGTAATATGCCTGCTGGAACTCTGGATCGAGCAGCGTGACCATACGGATCGTGGGCAGCATGTAGACCTGCTGGTCAAGAGGGATTTCATCATAGTAGCCGTGATACTGCGGACCTACGCGGTTCCAGAGCGACGCGGCCACAAACGTTCTGATGCCGGTGAGATAGGCGAACCCGGCACGACCGACCGCCTCAGTCGTGTCTGCGCCGCCACCCGACTCATTTCCGGAGTCCCCGATAGCTTGGCCGGCCAGCAACAGCACAATGAGCAGTACGGCGATCATGAGGCGAACCGCTCCAGATGATGAACGACGCATCTCAGACATCCCTCTTCTCGAACAGAGTCGAACCAGCGAGAAGAAGAACGCTCACCCACGCGATGAACACACCGACCATCAGAAGTAGATACGCGACATCAACGCCAGTTCCATGTGCGACGGGGTTGATGATGTTGAAGGTGTCGAGAGACGGATAGAAGTTCCACAACGTATTATCAGGACCGCCAAGAAGCCCCGTGCGCGCGTGCGTGACGAAGACGAACCCCAGCGATGCAACGACCACGATGACCGGACCCGCCACTGTGGACACTGCGACAGCGAATGCAGCGATCACCCCTGTTTCCAACAAGATGGACAGCGCACCCTCCCAGAGACGCCACATGGGGTCACCGTAGGCGACAAGGCCAACTATCTGCGACGTAAGGCAGAATGCTGCAATCACCCCGCCCATGACGGCGAACACGCCCAACCAGGTTCCCAAGATGTACTCCCACCGACGGACATCTCGCGAAAGCACCGTATAGAGCGTGCGTCGTTCCACCTCCGACGGAATACGATTGGCCGCGAGCGACAGCATCACCACGAGCGATGCGACATAGATGAGCGCAAGAGCGACCTCGCGGAACACAGCCTCGATCACACCTACGCCGTAACTTGGCAGCGAAGGAATCGCGATGGCCATGACAGCGGCGAACACGATGACGACCCATACGACCTTGCGTCGAACCGCATCTGCGATGATGGAACCGGCGATGGCAAGCGAACGACCAATCATGATGCCACCTCCGTTCCTTCTCCGCCCACGAGCCTCGCGAAGTAGTCTTCAAGAGAATCACGCATGGGCGCGACCGAGAGAAGACGCCATTTCTCATCATCTAAGACGTCCACGACCTTGCGGATGTCCGCGTCGGCTATGGAAAACACCCATGCACCCCCGGAAACAGCTATGTCGCCCACGAGGTCAGAAAGCGCCGCAGGCAACTCCTCTCCCCCGCTCGCACGCACCGAGGTGCGTCCTTCGACATTGAGTAGATCGTCGATATGGCCACGCGCAGCGACGCGTCCACTGTTTAGGATCGTCACCTCATCGCACACGGTCTCGATCTCGGAGAGTTGATGCGAGGACAGAAGGATGCTCGTGCCCGAATCCCGGAGCTCGAGCATGAGGTTGCGCATGTCGCGTTGGCCCATGGGGTCGAGACCTGAGGCCGGCTCATCGAGAACGGCAACGGAAGGATTGGACAGGATGGCCTGCGCGACGCCTAGACGCTGAAGCATGCCTCGAGAGAACTTGGCGAGCGTCATACGTTCACGCCCGGCGAGGCCAACGCGCTCCAGGAGTTCAGGAATCCTCGCAACCGTGTCGCGCTTGGACTGACCGGAGAGACGCCCGTAGAGCACAAGAGCCTGAGTGGCCGTCAACTGAGGCGAGAAATAGGGCTGTTCCGGCAGAAATCCGAGATGCGCACGAGCAGTGGCTGATGCCTTCTGACCGTTGATCTGGAAGGTCCCGTCAGTAGGAGTAGCCAAACCCAGGAGCATTTTGAGGGTGGTCGTCTTACCGGCACCGTTGGGTCCGAGCAAACCGTGAATGGTACCGCGCTCGACGGCAAGCGAGACATCCGCAACGGCTTCATGCGTCGCCCCTGAGAAAGCCTTGTACGTCTTGCGCGCACCGGAGATGTCTATTGCACGTTCCATGTGGCCTCCAAGAAATTCCCCGAACCTATTGACCGAATACGTCTTTCGATTTCGCTTTGGCCGTCAGGAAGTCCTGCCAATTCGAAGTAAAGGTATGAGAACCATCCAAGCCAGTAAGCACGTAATAGATGTAGTCGGTGTCAGCCGGTGCAGTGGCTGCCTGAAGCGATGTGAGACCCGGACTCGCTATGGGTCCCGGTGTGAGACCTGCGTTCCGATAGGTATTGTAGGGACTCTCAATCTCGAGATCCGAATTGAGCAGGCGGAACCGGTTCCCCGGAAGCACGTACTCGATAGTCGCATCGATCTCGAGACGCATCCCAATCTCAAGACGGTTATGAATGACCGACGATACCAGGGGACGCTCCACGTCCAACTGGGCCTCGCGCTCGATGATGGAGGCCATGGTCACCACTTCCTGTAGTGTGAATCCTCGCTCTAGCGCGGGCGCGATATCCACGGACTCCATCTCGATCTCGAACTGATCCAGCATCATCTCAATGACGTCACGGGCAGTCGATCCATCTTCGACGCGATACGTCTTTGGGAACAAGTATCCCTCCAGGGAATCCTCATAAGCTTCGCGCAGATACTCTCTCTGGAACTCAGCGTAGCCCGCGTGAGCGAGCCCTAGGAACTCCTGCGCGGGAATCCCCGCCTGCTCCTCGAAACGGGCCGCTATCTGGTCGATCACGAACCCCTCGGGAATGGTGATCGTGACGTAACGGATCTCAGGGCCCGCGACCAATACGTCGATCACGTCCGCGTAAGACATGCCGGTGACCAGCTCATACTCGCCCGCACGCAGATCCGAATCGGCTTCAGCTCGACGTGATTCGAGCCTGAATCTGTTCGCATTCTCAATCACTCCTGCCGATGACAGAATCTCCGCGATCTCTGCTGTCGACGTTCCGCCGGGAATCTCAACTGCCACGGGTTGCCCGGGGGCAATATCATGATCCGCCACCTCGAACATGTACCACCATGCGCCACCCAGTCCAGCAAGAACGAGCACGAGCAAGACGGCAACAACGATCAGAGCACACCCGATCTTGGAGCGCTTCTTGGATCGCCTGCGTGGTCGGTCTTCTCGAGACGGTCGCGACTGCGTGCGGGGCATCGATTCTCGATTACTCGTCACTGATCGTCATCCTCATCATGTAGGTTCCGTAGATCCAGATAGGACTGGAGAAACACCGAAGCCGCGACCATATCGATCGATCCTCGCTTGGCCCTGTCCGACATCCCCGCATCGGTCATGACGCGCTTGGCTTCGGCACTGGAGAGCCTCTCGTCGAAGTACTCGATCGGCACACCAACACGTGGAGCGAGTTTCGCGCCGAGTTCACGTATGCGCGCGGCCTGCGGACCCTCTTCCCCATCAAGACTCAGAGGGAGACCGATAACGAGCAGTTCCACTTCGTAGTCCTCTATCAACCTGACCAGTGGCCCTGGCTCGTGGACTACACGGGCATCAAGCACCTTGAGGGGCGTGGCAACACGGCCGAGAGGATCCGAGACTGCGACCCCAACTCGCCGCTCACCCATGTCGAGACCGAGCGCCCGCATGTTGTGTCTCTACTCCACGCCGAGCGTCTGAAGAGCCAGGCGCAGGGCTTCATCGATACCCGCAGGGTCCTTGCCTCCGGCCTGAGCCATAGACGGCTTGCCACCGCCTCCGCCCTCGACCGCAGGAGCGATGGCTTTGATGATCGCTCCTGCGTTGAAACCCTTGTTGACCGCATCATCCGTACCAGCGGCGAGCAACAACGCTTTCCCGCCCACTGAAGCGGCAAGAACGACCGCTCCACCACTGAGTCTGCTGCGGAGTTGATCTGCGAGGTCCCTGATGTCTCCCGCATCCGCTATCTCCACGCGAGAGACTATCACCGGATACCCGACATCACGAGCATTCTCCAGCAGAGAATCAAGCTCACCGGACGACCCACGTCGCTTGGCGTCGGCCAGAGCCTGTTCGGCCTCATGCAGCTTACGCTGCAGCGCCATGACCCGCTCGACGACTTCAGCCGGACGACCCTTGAGAGCCTCAGCAGTGTCAGCGAGGATCTTCTCCTCGGTATAGATCTTGTCCATGGCGTCGAAACTGGTGACCGCTTCGATGCGGCGCAGATTAGAGCCGACACTGCCCTCGGATGTAATCTTCACGAGTCCAATCTCGCAGGTACTCCCTACGTGCGTACCACCGCACAACTCCTTGCTGAAGTTGCCGACCTCCAGCACGCGGACGAACTCGCCGTACTTCTCCCCAAAGAGAGCGGTCACGCCGGCCTCGCGCGCAGATGCGAGCGATGTCTCGTACGCACGCACCGGATGATTCTCCATGATCTTGGCATTGGTCATGCGCTCGACCTTGTTCAACTGCTCGGCGGTGACGCCTTCGAAATGAGTGAAGTCGAAGCGCATGCGCTCTGGGGCAACATAGGAACCCGACTGCTTGACGTGATCGCC
>DFBG01000099.1:0-5946 GCA_002367305.1 Actinobacteria bacterium UBA3086
CAAGGATTCGTGATTCCCACAATCGCGATCGTCGCGAGTGGAACATGCGCTATATGCATTTTCCATCCGGTCATGCGATCTCGAACACCCGCGTACTCGATCGTGAAGAAGAGCCATGCAGTGGCGGCTGATGCGATTCCAATGATCATGAGGAGGAACCACATGTAGCGAGCGCTGCCGAAGATAACGAGAGATGGGTCGAATTCCGTTGCTCCGCTGGCGTTATGCATGAACTCGCCAAAGCACCATGCGAATGCCGAGAGATTCATCACGGCGAAGTATCTGCGCACGGGGGTGAACGGGGGAGTCAGTGCCGGCGCTGCAAGACCCAAGGCGACGAAGGCGGTGATCAGCGGCGTGAGCTGTGTCAAGGAGAGCCGCATCAGTTCCTCAATCGCTCACGGTAGCGGGTGTTGGCGAGATCCCCGTCGGCCGTGCGGCCGGCCCTGAGGAGTTCCGTCTGTGCGCGACGAAGGCCGGTGAGGTCGGTGAGAAGGATCGCGCACCCGTCCGCTGGGTCATCCTTGTGACGGCTTCGACGCACTCGTCCCCAGTACACTCTGCCCGCGCTTTCGAACTCGAACGAGAGGTCATCGGAGCCATATTCGATACAGAAGGCCGCATGTCGGCTGATCTCGGGAGCAAGATCCTGCAGGTCCGCTCCCAGCTTCATCTGCGGATAGATTTTCAGGGCAGCCTCGTTGAGGGCTCGTATGGCCAGAGTGTCGTCGGCGATGATCACCGCATCATCTGACGCGTTCACGGCGATTCGCGCGGTTCGTGCGGGAAGACTGCTCATGCTGCTTCGGAAGATCCCGAACGCAATGACGGCATCGAACACGACGAAGAGCGACGGCACCGGGTTGATCGTGATCGAGAGTCCGAGCACGTTGCGGAGGTTCCAGATGAGACCTCCCAGGATCGGCGTCAGTACGGCGAGGACGATCAGGATGGCCACACGTACGGCGACAGTGCCATGATCACTGCGCGCCCCGCGCCAGATCATCCATGCCCCGATGCCGATGAAGACATACATCACGATGAGGTAGGGAATTGAGAGCGGACCGTATGAGGTCGTTCCTGAGGTGCCCTCGGTCAGGAACAGACCGTGCCAGGGATTCGTTGCCCCCACGGCCACTGTGTAGATGGGGAGCAGGTGCACGAGCGGGAGCCGCCATCCGCTCACCCATGCGGTATGTCCCGAGAACGAGGCAGCGAAGATCAGCCAATAGGTGGGTGCAGCCGCAGCAGCTAGGAGCGTGATCGCGCCGATCCAGTGGGCGGGACTGCCGGGCGATGACAAGAGGGAATCACTCGATCCGGGTGTTCCGAGGATGAGGAACTGACCGAAGGCCCATACCGAACTGATCCCACAGAGGGCGGAGAAGAGTACTCGCGTCCGTTTGGGATATGCATCGTTCCATGCCGCGAACATCGCCAAGAACAAACCGACGAAAGACGCGATGAGCGGCAGAACCAATCTGCCTTCGATCACATGAACCTCCCCCGAAGCCCTTGTGCATGGTATCGCGAAAGGCCACAGGGGTCACGCTCGGCCAGTGGCGGCGGCTTGTTACCTTCTGACAGCGGGACTATGCTTGAGGCGTGTTGACGGGGAGGGTGAACGGTCCCACGGGGAGTGTTGATGCAGGTATATCGTTTCCAGAGTCCATTCAAGCACTGGCTGAGCGGCCTTGCGGCCGAACTCGCGGTGTTCGCGGTGTTCTTGGTGGCCGTTGCGGCGGTTGTCCTCTTCATCGCCTGGGCGCTGTAGGGGCCGCGGCATGTGGATTCGACTGCGCCTCGCTGACCTCAAGGTGATACTCCACTTCGTGGGCCTCTTCGTGATCGGAATCGGGCTCGCGATGCTTGTGCCCCTCGTCACCGCCGTTGTTTTTGGCGAATGGGACGCTGCACTCGACTACTTCATGGGCTTCGGCCTCGCGTTGTGCATCGGCATGGGTATGGCTCTGGGCCGCACGCGCGGGGAGAATGTCACACACGCTGATGCGCTGGTGATCACCGCGCTCGGTTGGCTGGCCGCTTCGCTCATCGCGGCAGTACCGCTCGCGCTCTCCGGTAACTACGCGTCATATCTGGACGCAGTCTTTGATGCGATATCGGGGCTGACCACGTCAGGACTCACGGTTGTCAACGATCTCGATCACATGGCGCTCGCGCACAACATGTGGAGGCACCTCACGCACCTCATAGGGGGCCAGGGGATCATCGTGGCGGCTCTCTCGTTGGCTGTGGGCCTGCGTGGTGGCGCGTTCTCACTCTATCTCGCAGAGGGTCGCGACGAGCGTATCCTCCCCAACGTTCTCTACACGGCGCGTTTCATCTGGTTCGTGACAGCCGTGTACGTCCTCATCGGCACCGTGGTGCTCTGGGGTGTGAACTCGCTACATCTGGGTATGGCGCCCGACAGGGGTCTTCTCCACGCTTTCTGGATATCGGTGGCAGCGTACGACACCGGTGGATTCGGCCCGCAGTCGATGAATGCGATGTACTACCACAGCTACTCGTTCGAGATCGTGGGCGTGTTCCTGATGCTCGCGGGTACGCTCAACTTCAACCTTCACGCACAGGTCTGGCGTGGAGATCGTCCAGAACTCTGGCGCAACATCGAGACACGCGTGTTGGGCATCAACATCATGCTGCTCTCGGCGCTCACCGCGATCGGCTTGGCTGCGACGAGATTCCTGCCCGAAGGATTCGAGATTCTCCGCAAGGGCGCCTATCACATCGTGTCGGCCAACACAGGGACTGGTCACCAGACGGTGTACCCGGGTCAATGGACATCCGACATGGGGGGAATCGCGATTGTGGCCGTCATGCTGGCTATGGCTGCCGGTGGTGCGGTCTCGTCGACAGCCGGCGGCATCAAGGCCCTACGGCTCGGGGTGATCCTCAAGTCCATCGTCCATCAGGTCAAACAGTCCATCGCACCCCGATCCGCAGTGCTCAAGGCGCGGTATCACCATATCGAGGACAAGTTCCTGACGCCGGAGGCCGCCAGTGCCGCGACCACCGTCTTCATTCTCTACATGGCAACGTTCATCACCGGTGGGATCATCGGCGCAGCGTATGGCTACGATCCCGTGCAGGCCATGTTCGAATCGATCTCGGCCACAGCCAACGTCGGCCTGTCCACAGGCATTACGAGTTCAGGGATGCCTGTCGGGCTCAAGATCGTGTACATGGTCCAGATGTGGGGGGGTCGCCTTGAGTTCATCGCTGTGCTCACGTTGATCGTTCAGGTGCTCCTCTCACTGGGTGTGCGACGGAAGGGGTCCTTGTGATCCGGTCGCTCAAGAACACCAGGACGCTCTTGGTCTCGATCTGCTGTATCGTCGCTCTGTTCTGTGCGCTTCCCTCCACAGCTGCTGCAGCTTCCGACACACTTTCACCTGCGGAAGTGGTCGAGATCGACCGTGATCTCAACGGGACGGTCATCGAGTTCGAGGGCGAGGCGATCGGTGAGGCGCTTCATGCCGACGCGACCCACAAGTGGGTCAACGTGCTGGGCGATGGGATGGCGGTCGGCGTGTATGTTGCCTCGGACTCAGCAGATCTCGTCGGCACGTTCGGCGATCATCGTCATGACGGCGACATCGTGCGAGTGAGCGGTACGATCAATGTCGCGTGCGACGAGCATGCGGGTGAGTTCGATGTGCACGCCGAGAGATTTGAGATCATCTCGCAGGGCGAGGTCAGGGAGACTCCGATCCAGCCGTGGAAGGCGGTCGTCGGCCTGTTGGGCGTGGCGGTCTTCCTTGTTGAGTGGCGCTTCTACGGCCGTCTCAAAGAGCGCAACCTCGCCTGATCGGGCGCGCTGACCCTATCTGAGCGTGCCATCCGGCTCGACGTACGAACTGTCGGGGTAGCACCAGAGCCAGTCCTCGCTGTCCACTGGACCCAGAATCGGGTGACCGGTCTCGTGATAGTGGGCGCGCGCGTGGCGGTTCTTGGACGAGTCGCAACAGCCCACATGACCGCACGTCTTGCATACACGCAGTGCGACCCAGGTGTCTCCCGTCTTGGCGCATTCCTCGCACACACCTTCGACGCGCGGCGCCATGTGGATGTCCACGCCNNTTCCGCTGTCTGGGAGGAGCCCTGTGATGTAGAAGGTTTGTACCCGAAAAGCAGCAGTCCACGGGTATGAAGCGGTGAAGACGCGCTATCATCGCGTTCGTACCCTCTACGAATGGAGCGCGATGTGAGCACGATCCCCTTGTCTCGTCGATATCCCGGACTGGCCGATGTTCCTCGCGTGGACATCGCGGTGCGTCCGACTCCAATCGATCGTTCGGAGACGTTTGAGACGATGTTGGGCGTGGGCCGTTTGTACGTGAAGCGTGAGGATGTCTCGGCCGAGCCGTACGGTGGCAACAAGATCCGCAAACTCGAGTTCCTTCTTGGCGCGGCCAAGGACCAGGGTCTTACCACGACGATCACATTCGGCGCGGCGGGGTCGAACCATGCTCTGGCCACCGCCGTGTACGCGAGCCGTGAGGGTTTCGAGCATCACTCGCTGCTCAGCCCGCAGCCCAATGCGAGCTACGTGCAGAAGAACCTTCGTTTTCATGTTGCGCAGGGTGTGGATATCCAGCACGGTGCGGGGTTCGAGAATCATGAGGAGACCGTGGAGCGATTGACCGCGGAGACGCATGCGAGGGACGGTGTGGACCCCTACGTGATACCGATAGGAGGGACTTCCCCCGTTGGCACGCTGGGTCCGATCGATGCCGCGCTCGAGTTCGCCGAGCAGATCGCAGAGGGAGGTCTGGTCGAGCCCGACCTCGTGTATGTCCCGCTCGGTTCTCTGGGTACCGCTGCAGGTGTGGCGGTGGGGCTCGCTGCTGGTGGCCTGAAGAGCAAGGTGATCGCCGTGCGCGTGACCCCGGTCGAGTGGGCCAATCACGAGACGCTCGGACGTCTGGTGGATGAGACGATCGCACTCGCACGCGAGTACGACGCCACGTTCCCGGACATCTCCTATCGGGATCTGGGTGTTGAGATACGCGATGAGTTCTTCGGCGAAGGATATGCTTGTTTCACTCCGACGGGGATGGAGGCTGTCGCAATCGCCGCTGAAGCCGGTTACACGCTTGAGGGCACGTACACCGGCAAGGCGTTCGCGGCACTCGTAGCCGATGCACGAGCCGGCAGACTGGCTGATTCGAGCGTGGCGTTCTGGATGACGTACAACTCGAACGATCTCTCCTCGGCGATCGAGGGCGTGTCGATCGAGGGGTTGCCTGAGCCGCTCAGGGTCTACTTCGATGAACCGGTCCAGCAACTGGACCGCACGGGTGGAGATATCGATCAAGGGGACGATGCATGATGAGTGAGGCAGCGAGCGCCACACGCCGCGGATTCGGCAGCGACAACCACTCAGGAGTGCATCCTGAGGTGCTCGAGGCGATCGCCGCAGCCAATGGGGGGCATGTGCCCGCATATGGTGACGATGTGTTCACCCAGCGCGCCGTGGCAATCATGAAAGGTCATCTGGGCGACGAGATCGACATGCGTTTCGTCTTCAATGGGACCGGCGCTAACGTCTCCTCTCTCGCGGCATTGTGCCCCACGTGGGGCGCGGTGATCTGCCCGGAGACGGCGCACATCAATACCGATGAGTGTGGAGCTCCGGAGCATATCGCCGGTGTGAAGCTCGTGCCGGTGCGCACTCCCGATGGCAAGCTCACTCCCGAGCTGGTGCTGCCATATCTCACAGGCTTCGGGTTCGAGCATCACGCGCAGCCATCCGTGATCTCGGTGAGTAACGCCACTGAGTTCGGGACGGTGTACACGCCTGCAGAGCTCCGAGCGCTGGCGGATGTCGCGCACGAGCACGGCATGTACCTGCACGTGGACGGTGCACGTATCGCGAACGCTGCAGTGGCTCTTGGGGTCTCGCTGCGAGAACTCGTGACGGAC
>DFBG01000099.1:6011-8457 GCA_002367305.1 Actinobacteria bacterium UBA3086
GCACTGCCGTACATTCGCAAGCAGTCGGGGCAGCTCGCCTCCAAGTCTCGCTTCATGGCGGCGCAGTTCATCGCCATGTTCGAGGGCGACCTCTGGGAGCGATGCGCGCGCAGCGCCAACGAGAAGGCAGCGGATCTGGCCGCACGTGCGGCGGCGCTGCCCGGGGTGACGGTCACGCAGAGTGTTGAGGCCAATGAGATCTTCGCCGTGCTGCCGGAGGGTGCGATCGCGCCGCTGCAGAAGCGCTGGCGTTTCTACACGTGGGACGAGGCCAAGAACGAGATCCGCTGGGTCACATCATGGGATACGACGCCCCAGGACATTGACGAACTGATCGCGGATCTCACCGCGCTGCTGCCTCGATAAACGCCTACGGCACGTCGAACTCAACACGGTACACGGTGCCGCCCAGGTCGCATACGTAGACTTCGCCGGCATCGTCGACGCCGAATGACGCGATCAGCGCATCGCCCGTCCAGAGTGAGACGTTCTCCGGCGTGTCGCCGTCAGGGCGCAATCCCCATATTCGACCGTAGAAGTCAGCGTAGAGGTAGACGCCGTCGAGTCCGGGATACGCAGCTCCTCGGTACACGACGCCGCCGGTGACCGACCTGCCTGCATCGTGGTCATATTCGACCATCGGTGGTGTGAATCGCGAGATGTCGCCCGGGTCGATATCGGCAGGGTAGGGGTGCGTACCCTCCAGGACGTCCCATCCAAAGTTCGCGCCAGGTTTCAGATCCGCTGCGGCGATGAAGTCGATCTCCTCCCATTCACCCTGTCCGACATCACCGATCCACAGGTCTCCAGTCGCGCTGTCGAACGAGAATCGCCAGGGATTGCGGAGCCCCAATCCCCAGATCTCGGGCCGATAACCCACGCGTCCGACGAACGGGTTGTCGGCGGGAATCGCGTATGCACCCTCAGGGTTGCCGTCGGCGGTCTCGCCCACGTCGAGGCGCAACATGGCACCCAGCAGCGAATCGGGATTCTGGCCGTTCTCAGCCGGGTCGCCTGCGGAACCTCCGTCACCCATACCGATCCACAGCATGTCGTCCGGTCCGAACACAATGCCGCCCCCGTTGTGGTTGGAGAATGGCTGCTCGACACGCAGCAGGACTTCACCAGAGTCGGGATCAAGTGAATCGGGATCTGCCGATGAGACCCGGTAGCGTGCGACGACGGTATCGCCTCGGGTGTCCGTGTAGTTGACGTACACGGTGCCGTTATCCGCATAGCGCGGTGAGACGGCCATGCCCAGAAGTCCGCGCTCGCCACCGGTGGAGATCGCATCGCGGAGATCGAGGAAGGTCGAGGTGCGTGACTCGCCCGGACGGGTCACGATGATCCGTCCCGACTGTTCGACGATGAAGACACGGTCGCTGCCGTCGGCGGCTCCGGTGAGCAGGAGTGGATCGGCCAGATCGGTCCATTCCGGCGTGAGCCGCAAGGTCACGGCGTCGAGGGCGATCGCTTCGACACGCGAACGCTCCTCGAGGTCGTTGGATTCGGGTGGCGTGACGGTCTCGGAAGTGGATGTCGATGACGGGGTCACGATCACGGGTTCTGAGGGCGAACCGCCGCACCCGGTCAAGGCGATCGTCATTGCGATCGCGACGATACAGCAAGCGTGCCGACGAATGTGGGCGTTCACAGGATCACTCCTCGGTCAGTAGCACGAGCATCGAATCGAGAGCTGCACCCACGAATGCGGGAGCGAACTTGGCGAGCGGGGTTGAGATCTCAAGGATCTTGCGTGCGCTTTCGTGATGATCCTCATCGAGAGTCTGGGTGTAGAGGCGCAGGGCGTTGCTCGCGAGGGTGGTGGACCCGGAGGGCGTCGGATTGTCATGCTGCTCGCGCGGGCGCACGGGGAGATCCGTGGCATCGTCCGTCATGTAGGCGACCCCGTCGTCCACGAAGCGAGCAAGTGCCTGCGTGTGCAGTTCTTCGGCGCGATCGAGGGCCGTTGCGTCACCAGCGTACTCATGGGCGGTGAGGAGGGCCGCGGTGAGATGCGCGGTGTCCTCGAGCAGTCGCACGTGGCTCACGGCCGGGTCGTCCAGCACATGCAGCACGCCGTCAGCGACCACTGCGCGATCGTAGAGGTGGTTCGCCAGCTCGCGGCCTCTTCGCAACAGCGCATCATCTGTGAGCGCGTGTCCAGCCTGCATGAGCCCAGCTGCCGCCATGGCGTTCCAGGACACGATGACCTTGGTGTCGGGGTCGGGCTGCGGCCGCTTTGAGCGCTCGCGTTCGAGTTTGCCGAGAAGCGCATCCACTTCTTCGGCACGTGCGGAGCGACCGAGTTTGCGGGTGAGAATGGTGGTGCCTTCCCAGTTGCCGCTATCGCTCGCTCCCAGGTGCTCTCGGGCCAAGTCCATCTCGTCGGCCGAGAGGATCGATGCGAGTTCTGAGTTCGTCCAGACGTAGGTCGCTCCCTCGA
>DFBG01000010.1:0-909 GCA_002367305.1 Actinobacteria bacterium UBA3086
GGCATGATGGCCTACGACACCATGGCGTACAGCGAGTACGAGATCGAGCGGATCGCACGTGTGGCGTTCGACGCGGCTCGTCTGCGTCGCTCCAAGGTTCACTCGGTGGACAAGGCCAACGTGCTCGAGGTCTCGCGTCTGTGGCGTGAGGTCGTGCACCGCGTGGCGGCCGACTACCCGGACGTGGAGCTCGTCGATCAGCTGGTCGACAACTCGGCCATGCAGCTCGTGCGCTGGCCGGCACAGTTCNNACCGGCAACCTCTTTGGCGACATCCTCTCCGATGAGGCATCCATGCTCACCGGTTCTTTGGGCATGCTTGCCAGCGCTTCGCTGGGTGACGGGACGGCGCTCTACGAGCCCAGCCACGGCAGTGCGCCCGATATCGCCGGACAGGGCATTGCCAACCCACTCGCCATGCTGCTCTCGGTGGAGATGATGCTCCGCTACAGTTTCCAGATGGACGAGGCCGCCGAGGCGCTCTCCGCAGCGATTGAGCAGGTGCTCAGCGAGGGCTATCGCACCAAGGACATCGCCGATGAGACATCAACGGTTGTCGGCACGCAGCAGATGGGCGATCTGGTCATCGAACGGCTCTAGTGGAACGGCTGTAGAGAGAAGAACTTGCGGGCCGCGCAAGACGGCGGCCCATAGCTCGGATACCATAGAGGCTCGCTCGCGCGGGCAGAACGGAAGGGGAGTACAGATGGCGGCACTACCCAAGGTGGACAAGATCTGGATGGACGGCACGCTGGTCGACTGGGACGCCGCCCAGGTACACGTTTTGACCCATGCGCTTCACTACGGCACCGGTGTCTTCGAGGGCATCCGTTGCTACGAGACGCCGGACGGCCCCGCCATCTTCCGCCTCAGAGAGCACATGGAGCGCTTCGAGATGAGCGCCCGCATG
>DFBG01000010.1:1029-1847 GCA_002367305.1 Actinobacteria bacterium UBA3086
ATCCGCCCGCTCGCGTTCCGCGGCTATGGGATCATGGGGATCGACCCCACCGAGGCACCGATCAACGTGATCGTCGCGGCATGGCCCTGGGGCGCGTACTTGGGCGACGAGGCGCTGAACAAGGGCATGGCCGTCGGCGTGTCGAGCTGGCGCCAGCGCACAATCAACGCGAACCCGCCTGCGATCAAGGCGACCGCCAACTACCTCAACTCATCGCTCGCGCGTGTTGAGGCCAACAGGCACGGCTATGCGGAGGCGATTCTGCTCAACGAGGCGGGACTCGTCTGTGAGGGCACCGGCGAGAACGTCTTCATCGTTAAGAAGGGCGTCATTCTCACCCCGCCGATCTCCGACGGGATACTCGAAGGTCTCACCCGTGATTCGCTCATGACGATTGCGCGCGACAAGGGTTATACGGTTGTGGAGCAGTCGCTGGTGCGAACCGATCTCTACAGCGCCGATGAGATGTTCATGTGCGGTTCGGCCGCAGAGGTCGTACCTGTGAACTCGGTCGACGGTCGCGTGATCGGTGAGGCCGGTGCGATCACCAAGGAGCTGCAGAAGGCGTTCTTCGCTGTGGTCAAGGGCGAGGATCCTGCCTACGAGGCTTGGCTCGATCGCGTCTAGCATGTTCGGGTTCAACGAGGTCGGATACATCGAGATTCTGAGAATGAGGCGACACAGGACATGGTCACGCTCTATGACACAACGCTCCGGGATGGCACGCAACGCGAGGGTCTGTCGCTTTCTGTAGAGGACAAGATCCGTATAGCGCAGCGTCTTGATGCGCTGGGGATCGACTATATCGAGGGCGGTTT
>DFBG01000010.1:1900-3882 GCA_002367305.1 Actinobacteria bacterium UBA3086
AGCACGCGGTCATCAGTGCGTTCGGCTCCACGTGTCGCAAGGATACGCCCGCAGATGAGGACGCAGGACTCGCGGCGCTGCTTGAGACGGAGTGTCAGGCAGTGTGCATCTTTGGCAAGGCGTGGGATGTTCACGTGACCGAGACTCTGCGTGCCACGCTCGAGGAGAACGTGCGCATGGTGCGAGACTCCGTTGCGTTCCTCAAGGCGGCAGGCCGAACCGTGTTCTTCGACGCCGAGCACTTCTTTGACGGCTACAAGCACAATGCCGGCTACGCGATCGAGGTCTGCAAGGCTGCCGCTGAGGCGGGAGCCGATGCGATCGTGCTCTGTGACACCAACGGCGGCACACTTCCGCAGAACGTGTTGCGTGCCGTGGGTGCGGTCGCTCTGGTGGTCGACGCTCCCTTGGGAATTCATGCTCATAACGACTCCGGCTGTGCAGTGGCGAACTCGCTACTCGCGATCGATGCGGGATGCACACACGTCCAGGGGACTATCAACGGATACGGTGAGCGTGCGGGCAATGCCGATCTCATCTCGATCATCCCCAATCTCGTGCTCAAAATGAACGACGACTGTGTCGATCGCGATCAGCTCAAACTCCTCACGGAGACGAGCCACTTCGTCGCTGAGACTGCCAACCTCACTCCGTATCCATTCGAGCCGTTCGTGGGCACGAGCGCGTTCGCGCACAAGGGTGGCGTTCACGCGAGCGCCGCAGCTCGCCTTCCGGAGGCGTACGAACATATCGATCCTTCGGCGGTGGGCAATCTCGCACGCGTTGTCGTGAGTGAGCTTGCTGGCCGCGCGTCGCTCACGATGAAGGCCCAGGAGCTGGGCTTCGATCTCACGAGTGATCCGGGCACGGTCAACGCCGTGCTCGACAGCATCAAGGAGCTTGAGCACGACGGCTATTCGTTTGAGGCGGCGGACGCCTCACTCGAGGTACTCCTCAAGAAGCAGCTCGGCACCTATGAGCCCCTGTTCCAGCTCGAGTCGTTCCGCTGCATCATGGAGAAACGCGAGGACGGCAAGGTCATGACCGAGGCCACGATCAAGATCCACGTGGGCGGTCACCGCTATATCGCGACGGCAGAGGGCAACGGTCCCGTCAACGCGCTCGACAAGGCGCTGCGCATTGCCATCAGCTCCTACTATCCGGCTCTGGCCGAAATCGAGCTCAAGGACTTCAAGGTCCGCGTGCTCGACGAGAAGAAGGGCACCGCTGCGGTCACGCGCGTGCTCATCGAGTCGAGTGATGGCGACAAGGGCTGGGGTACCGTCGGCGTATCGGAGAACATCATCGAGGCCTCATGGGAAGCTTTGGTGGATTCGGTCGACTTCGGACTCACACATCCTCGGCAGGATACCTAGGACAATCATGGAAGTTAACGGACGTGGGGACGGAATCGAACGCGTCCGGGGGCTTGGTATGAGGATCGTCCGTATTTTTCATGAGGGTGACTGTCGGTATGGACTTGCCGACGACACCACGGTGACGCTCATTTCCGATGAGCCCTTCGCCGCGTGGGAGACCGAGGACGTCGTTCCGCTCGCCACAGCTCAGCTGCTGCCCCCCGTGGTTCCCACCAAGATCGTGTGCGTGGGCATCAACTATCGCGCTCATGCCCAGGAGATGGGTCACGAGCTTCCTAAGGAGCCGGTCATCTTCCTCAAGCCGCCTACGACTATGAATGGACCCGGGGGAGACATAGTCGTCCCGCCCACGGTTGGTCGGATCGACTATGAGGCCGAGCTCGCGGTTGTCATCGGCAGGCGTACGCACAGGGTGGACGTCGAGGAGGCTCGCACCAACATTGTGGGCTTCACCTGCGGCAACGACGTGACGGCGCGCGACCTCCAGAAGATCGACGGCCAGTGGACCCGCGCCAAGGGGTTCGACGGGTTCTGCCCGATAGGCCCGTGGGTCGAGACCGATATCGACCCCACCAATCTTGCGATTCAGTCGTTCGTCGACGG
>DFBG01000001.1 GCA_002367305.1 Actinobacteria bacterium UBA3086
GGCTGTGCCTCTAGCCGGTCTCATTGCTGCCGAGGAGAGCACCCCCTACGCGGTCGCTTTGACTCACCCGACTGTTCAGACGGACATCACAGATCGACTCAACCCGCGTATCCGACACCTCGTATCGCGCATTCTGGACATTGCCGCCGACTACGGTGTGCAGCGCATCGCACTCTTTGGGTCCGCGACTCAGGTTGACGCAGGCGTTGTGCCTAGCGACCTTGATGTCGCTATCCGGTTCGATCCGGATGATCCTCAATCGCGCGGCGATCGGGCGTTTGGGCTGCGGTCCGCCCTTGAGAAGGCGTGCGGCATGTCGGTTGACCTGCTTGAGACGGAAGCTGCCCGGAACCCCTACCTGCTTCGTGAGCTCGATAAGACCGAAGTGGTGCTCTATGAGGCCCCGTGACGTTCGAATTCCGCTCTATGACATGTTGCAGGCGGCCGACGCGATCGCCTCGTTCATTGAAGGTCGCTCAGGTGTAATCGAACCTGAGTTGGCCACCCGTCTCTCGGAGTCGCGTGGCGTCATCGATTTCAGGAACGTCATCGCTCACGATACGATCGGCTAGCCGACGCCACAGTATGGGATGTGGCGGTGATTCATCTGCCACTGCTGCGCGAGCGCATCGCCAACGAGCTGGCGAGCGCCGATTCCCGCGGGGGCGTGTAACGCGTTGTCGCGCCAAGTGATCGAGCGACGGGGTACATTGTCCCTACCACTCGGGGTAATCGTCCTTGCGCTCTTCCGGACGCTTCTTTAGATTCATGGTCTTCCATGCCGCGGCGGGATTACTCTGTGCGTGACTGAGAACTTCAGGCCATGGGGAGAAGAGCAGACTGGGGAGATACTCGGAGTCATTCCCGAGTTTCAGAAGATACTGCTTCTCTTCGTCATCCTTAGGGGCAACGTGTTGATCGATGTACCGGGCCGCTGACTCCATCATCTCGTCGAGCGTGGGCCGATCATCCACGCGGAGCACCGGATAGAGGTCCCGTTCGATGTCCTGGGTTAGGCTGGTGAACTTCTGTACGATTCGGCTGTCGATGGGGCAAGGGAACGGCTTTGAGAGCGACGCGTAGTAGATGCGGACTCGCCGCTGTAGCCGGTATCGTTCGTTGTCTCCGTTGGCAAGCGAGAGAGGGAGTCCACCAGTCTCGATGCGGTACACATCATAGAGGTCACGGACAGCTAGACGATCGAACAGTGCTTTGGTCTTGCCTGCAATGAGCTCAGGAAGGGCGAGAGTACTGACCGAGACCTCGGGCGAGCATGCTTTGCAGGTCGCCGTGTCGTAGTTCAGCAACGGTGCCCTATTGAGGTAGATAAGGTCGACCTTAATGAGGTCGCTCTGACCTGCGTAACGGTAGTGGAACTTGAATGTTCTCCCGGCATGTTCCTTTTTGCCGTAGGTGACCGAGTAGCCGAGACTCTCCCCGAGTGCGATCAGCGCTCGTTCCATTTCTGGACGTTCCGATAGCATTTCGTCCCTAGGCACTCGCCCGATGTAGGTTAGGTCAGCGTCGACCGATAGTCTCGGCATATCCAGGTGAAACACATTGAGTGCGGTGCCTCCATGAAGCCGCGCTCTTGGTCCAAGGAATGGGTGTCCACCAAACTCTGTGAGCAGGTCTAGCAACCGTTCGACCTTCTCCACCGTCTGTGGCTGATAGCCTGCCATGTCGACCAGAGATGGTCTTGTCATTCATGCACCCATCTCTGTAGATCTTCAGCGTTAGGCGGGAGGTACAGTCTCCACGAGGGGACCCATTGCCCTGCTTCGTTGTTGCGTGTGAAGTAGTAGGGTCCCGGTCCCAACATTGACCGCATCTCTTCTAGGTCGGTAGCCGATACATACCAATCATCTTGCCTCTGTTCCAGAAGCCAGCCCGTTCGTGCGACTGCGGTCCGGGCTCCTAGTTCCTCTAGGTAGGTCAGTACTTTTGAGGCATCAACATACGGTAGGGCCGCCAAGCTTCTGGTCACTTCTTCGAGCCCACCCGCTAGGTCTGCGCGGTTGACACAGTCCACAAGCGTCCGCTCGCGCGTTGTGACTCGGACGACTCCCTGGGGCCGGCCAACGAGCGTCGTGGACTGGAGGGTTTCCGCCCCTGACAGTGCTTTTGGGTGTGCGTAGCGCTCAAACTCGAAGTCTCTATAGACGAATCGCGGTGTTGCGCGGGACGAGGTGAACTGGACGCGCCGTGAGGGGCTGTGTGCCAGCCCGTGCAGTTCGAGGGCGGAGTGGTAGACCATGACGACGTCTTCGGCGAGGGCTTCGGCGACAAGGTAGGGGTCCGGTTCGGTTTGAGAGAACTGGCCAGTGCGCGAAACATAGACGCCTCGCATGACCCGATCCACGGAGCCCTTGTTCACGGCACGGGTGAGCAGGTTATATGCCGAGGCCCCCCTGCCCATTTCACTGCGGAAGGCGTCAAGAGAGAAGACGTGGTGTTCTTCCAGGTATGTTCTTACGCTCACTGTTGGTCACCTCGGGTAGATATTATCATCAAGAGTGGTAGTTAGCATAGTTATTTACCAACAGATATCGTGTGTCCATGCTCATGACCAAATCTGGAAAGTGTAATAAGTGATTGGTTCTACCAACTTCAGATTTCTAGGTCTACGAATTCCAGTCGCTTCTTCAGGTCGTTCATCCAGCTGTGAGGGATGATTTCATCCCGCTGCAGTCGGCCGACGATGATTCCCGGAGCGACGTCTATCCGCTCGGCGAAGGCTGCAACAGAGGTTTTGCTGGGGCGGCCCGCTTCCAGGAACTCGCGAAGGCTGTCCGGTGGAATCAGCAAGTCCGCCGCTAACTGGTTCATTCGATCCTCCAGGGCAGGGTCTGAGTC
>DFBG01000136.1 GCA_002367305.1 Actinobacteria bacterium UBA3086
ACGGTGGCGCAGACGTCTTTGAGGCTGTAGGGGTACTCCGGCACGAGGATACAGTCGGCACCCGCCGCGAGACCGGCGTAGAGCGCCAGAGCCCCGCAACGACGACCCATGACCTCGATCACAAAGGTACGCTCGTGGCTGGAGGCCGTGTCGCGAACCTTGGACGTCGCATCGCAGATGGTGTTGAGCGCCGTATCGAACCCGATAGCGGTGTCTGTGCCAGCGATGTCGTTGTCGATGGTGCCGGGAATGCCGACGGCAGAGAAGCCACAGTCGCAGAGCTCCTGCGCGCCGCGATACGAACCGTCACCGCCGATCACCACAAGGCCGTCCATGCGGGAGCCTTTCAGAATGCGACAGGCATCCTCCACTCCCTCCGGCGTGGAGAAACGTTCGCTGCGCGAGGTTCCCAGGAAAGTGCCGCCGCGGTCGAGAATGCCGCCGACATCGCCCAGACCCAGCGGGCGGAACGAGCTCTCGAGCAGCCCCTCGTACCCACGCTCGACGCCAAAGGCCTCCCCGCCCTTGGCGATCGTCGTACGTACCACGGCGCGGACCGCCGCATTCATGCCCGGCGAATCCCCTCCGCTTGTCAGTACCGCAATCCTCTTGCCGCCCTCCATGAGCGTCACGCCCCCTCTTCGAACACCCCGATCGCTCGAAGCCTCCGATAGCGTTTCTCCACGAGCTCATCCGCGTCGTGGGCCGCAAGAGAGTCCACTGCCGCGAGAATACGTTTCTTGACCTCTGAGAAGACCGCCTCGGCGTCATGATGCGCGCCGCCGATCGGCTCCGGCACCGTCTCGTCCGAGATGCCCAGACGCAGAAGGTCCGCGGCGGTCATCTTGAGCGAACCGGCCACGTCGGCCGCACGAGTTGAGTCTTTGTAGAGGATCGATGCGCACGCCTCGGGACTGATCACCGAGTAGTACGAGTTCTCGAGCATGATGAGGTGGTCGCCTAGACCGATCGCGAGCGCTCCCCCGCTTCCGCCCTCGCCGATCCCCACGGCCACGATGGGCACGCGGAGCTCAGAGAGCAGCGCCAGTGACTCAGCGATAGCCCACGCCTGGCCGCGCTCCTCAGCATCGATGCCGGGATGCGCGCCTTTGGTGTCGAGAAAGCTCACCACAGGAAGTCCGAACTTGTCGGCGAGGCGCATGGCACGCATGGCCTTGCGGAACCCGTCCGGATGCGGTGAGCCAAAGTTGCGCTTGATGTTCTCTTTGGTGTTGGAGCCTTTGCGGTGCCCCAGCACGACCACACGGCGGTTCCCCAGCGTGGCGAGTGCCGTCACGATCGCCTCATCGTCCCCGTGCAGACGATCACCATGCAGCTCCACCACGTCGGTGAAGAGAGCAGCGAGATAGTCCTGGACCTTGGGCCGATCGGGGTGCCGTGCGATCTGCACGCGCGCCCACGGGGTCAGGTGCTCGTACGTCTCGTGGCGCAGACGGTCGATCTCAGATGCGAGCGCACTGACCTCGACCATGAGGTCGGGATTGTCAGTGAGATTCAACCGCCTGAGGGCGACGAGCTGCTCCTCGAGTTCCACCAGCGGACGCTCGAACTCCATCACATACTTGCGGCTCATGAACCATCACCGCCCTCGGGTGTACTCATGAGGTAGTCGAGGACTAGCGAGAGCCTGCCTGCCAGCTCCGCGCGCGGAACCACGTCGTCGAGCATGCCGTGATCCAGCATGCTCTCGGCCGACTGGAATCCCTTGGGCAACTTCTGGCGAATGGTCTGCTCAATGATGCGCGGACCGGCAAACCCGATACGGGCACCCGGCTCCGCAAGGACCACGTCGGCCAGAACCGCGAAGCTCGCGGTCACACCGCCCATGGTGGGGTTGGTGAGAATAGAGACATACGGCAGGCCCGCGTCGGCGAGTCGTGCCACGGCTGCAGAGGTCTTGGCCATCTGCATGAGAGACAGGATGCCCTCCTGCATACGCGCTCCGCCGGATGCGGTGACGATGATCGCAGCACGGTTCTCGGCCAGAGCGACCTCGAGCGCGCGGGTGATCTTCTCGCCCACGGCAGAGCCCATGGATGCGCCGACGAACCTGAAGTCCATGGCGGAAATCACGACCTCGTGGCCGCCCAGCATGGCGCGCCCGGTCAGTATCGCCTCATTCATGCCCGTGTTCGCCTGAGCACGCTCCAGCGAGGCCGCGTAGGGCTTGACCGCCGAGAACTCCAACGGATCGAGCGAGGTGAGCCCTGCGTCGAACTCCGCGAACGAACCCTCGTCCACGAGAAGCTCGATGCGCTGCGCTGCGGTCAGCGGGAAGTGATGGCCACAGTGCGGACACACACGCCCAGCCTCGTCCAGATCACCTTCATAGATGGTCCGTTTACAGGCATCACACTTGGACCAGACGCCTTCGGGCACGTCGGCCTTGATGTTGCTCCCGGAAACCGGAGTATAGCGGCGCTCGTCACGCGCCTTGAACCAGTCAGCTATAGGCATTTTAGAGCGCGAAGTCCTCTTCACCGTTGAATACTTTGAGTGCACGATCTGCGTCGTAGTCGCCCATGGTGATCGCACTGATCGCCTTGGTGAGGCGAACGGCCTCGCCCAGATCACGCTGGTGGATATTGCGACCGGTCGCGTTGCCCACCGCACCTCCGACATGAATCTGCTCGTGAAGCTGAGTGAGGAACGTTTGGGCGTCGACCGTGGAACCGCCGGCACACACGAGACCACAGCGACCTGCCGCAGCAGACGCCTCCTTGAGAAGCTCTGCCGACGTGGCGTCATCGGTGCCCGCAGGCGGGTTGACCTTGACGAAGTCGGCGCCCAGCGACACCGCGACACCCGCGACGCCAGCAATGAGATG
>DFBG01000005.1:0-3768 GCA_002367305.1 Actinobacteria bacterium UBA3086
AGAAGGTAGTGGATATTGCGCTTGATCGCGTCCTTCGCGTCGACAGAGACCTTGCTCTCCGGTGGCACTTGCAGCACCGGCTCTTCTGTCACATTCGTCTGTGCAAGACGGTCCCTAAGCGACATCTTCCTTCACCTCCTGGGCGGCGCTCGCGATGCCTGCCGCGAGCGATGCCAACGCCTTTGCCACATCGGACTTGGGCGCATCTACGACCACTGGGACGCCCCTGTTGACCGATCGCGGAACAACCCGATCACTGGGGACTTTTGCGTGAATATGCGAGCCTATCGCGCGCTCGACCTCGCCCGGCTGGAGCCAGACCTTGCTGTCGGCACGATTGAGAATCAGCTTCACCAGATCAGCGGGATACCCCAACTGAGCCAGCTTCTGCATCGATATCCGTGTGTTCTTGATGCTGGCGACGTCCATCATGGTCACGGCGTACACTTCGTCGCTGCGATCGAGCGCCGCGAGCACCGTCTCGTTCAATGCGGCAGCAGTATCGATGACGATTACGTCATACATCTCACGCAACAATCCCACGATGCGGTCAATCCGCCCCGTGGTGATGATCTCGGCATCTTCCGGCTGATTCGGAGCGAGCAGCACGTCGAGTCCTGAGTCGTGATGCGTCATGCACCCTTTGAGCATCTCCTGATCGAGGCGATCGAAGGCCTGTACGGCATCGACGATTGTTCTGACCGGATCGAGCCCAAGCATGATGCCAACGTCACCGAACTGCAGATCAAGATCGACAAGAGCGATATTCAGTGTGCTGTGAACAGCCAGAGCAACTCCAAGATTGGTCGCAGTCACGCTCTTTCCAACACCACCTTTGGTGCTGAACACCGTGACCACCCGCGCTAGCTGCTTCGCGGTCCCATCGTCCTCGGACACGGGAATCGCGATCACTCGCGCGGATTCGACCCTGTCATGCGTCTCGCGAACGGCCGACAACAGGTCGCTCGCAGAGGTCCCGTGATCCAGAACATCGCGAACGCCAGCTCTAAAAAGAGTACGGATGTCATCCTGGGATGCGCCCATGGTCACGGTGATCATATCGGTGGGAGCATCGCCCTCACGCGCGACGAGGGTAAGTCTCACCGCCTCATCCGCTGAGACCGATGGTCCGAGCAACATCACATAGGGCTTCTCCGAGGCCAGTACACCAAATGCCTCCTGAGCGCTGGAAGCCAACGCAATGCTCATGTCAGGTTGCGTGCCGAGAAGAGCAGTCATCTGACCGCGGAACTCCTCTGAAGCATCAACGATGGCGATGAGTCCCATGGATCCCCCTACTCGAATACCGTCAGGATGGTCTGGCCGTCGCCGACCGGCGACTCGATGGCCGTTGCAGGAAGAAGCGCGCACCAGACGTCACCGGTCTCCTCGGCGAACACCACGCGCTCCGCGTCAGCCGCGGAGACTGCGATGGTGAGCGTGCGTGGAACAACGGTGTCCGTCGATGCCGACTGCGAGCGCGATGTGCTCATGAGGCCGTCCGACCCCTCATCCTCTGTGACCGATTCCGAGCGCAGCGCGCCGCCCGAAGCGAGCACCTTGGCATCCGAGATCAGGAGCTTGGTGAGATCGACCTCGCCGTCGGGACCGGGCGAGAACGTCACATAGAGAGCGATGTGATCTCCAGGCTTGACCAGACCGGCCACACCGTCGACCTCGTCGACGGGGATCGATAGGGCCATGTAGTCACCCGGGATGCTGTAAGCAAGACCCGCCGAGGAGGGATACTCGAATCTCGAACGAGTGATCTGCTCACCGGCTGTGAGAGGAGCGGCGAGCACTTGACCCTCGAGCGCACGCTCACTAGAGACGGCACCCGCCGCGACGAACCTGCGAGGCATCTCCTCTAGGACGATCAACTCGCGAGAGAGAAGCTCCTCGGAGGAAAGACCGCGAGGTATGTCCTCGACTGCGATCAGCACGCTGACCGGCTCCCCTTCGGCCTCGATGTCAGAGCGGGCATCGTTGAGATAGCTCGCTGCCATCACGGCCGCAACGCCACCGAGCGCCAGTGCCACTATGAGGATAAAGATCTTGCTGCGCATCGGATATCTCCTTCTAGCTCAGAAATCAAGCCCTTGGTTCGACAGATAGACAGTATCGGCGTGCATGCCCGGACCCGGAGGATCAATTGACACGACCCAAGGGGGAACCTGACATTCTTCGACGAAGTATCCAGTGACTGCTGCGCCTCCGGCATCAGTCGCCACTGACTCCACATAGAACACAGCAAAGTTCACGACGTGCAGGGGCGAGGTACCCGTGTCGGGCTGCACCAACTCCGTGATCGGTACGTACACCACGCGCCTGGACGAGAAACTCTTCCCTGCATCGACCCACGCCAAGAAGTCAGCGTCTTCAGTCCCGAATCTGACCTCAAGTGCGTCTCGGGTCTTGGGCCCGGACATATTGCCTGGCTCCGTCCACACTGTGTCGTGTACCAGGACCATGAACTCACTCGTCGAGGTGCCCGCGATGTACTCGTAGTATTCAGCCGTGGCTGAAGATAGATCAGGATACTGGGCGGGGTCTTGGGGGCTGCGCCAATATGGTTCACGTCGGAGCGTGGAATAGTCAATCGCCATGAAGTTGCCGGTCTCGCCAGCACCGCCAATGACCTTGAGTTCGTATTGATGGCCGTACTCGTACTTGTTGAGATCGACCTCGATATGTGTCACCCCAGCTACCCCTGCAGGGAATACTGTTGGCGAGGTCTGCACGTTTAGGATCGGGTGCGTCGAGCGTCGCAACACCAATACTGCCGCCCCACTGATTGCCTCGACAGACTTTCCGCCGCTCTCAATGGCCACATCAATATCGACGGTGTCATACAGATCCTCTGTTGCCGGCGCATCGAACGTGGCCGTGTAGATCAGTTCGCTCCCGGAAGCCGTGTAGTCCGACTTTCCGGTGGACACGGTGACTGATTCACCAGCGCCGAGCTCCTGCGTCAACTCAACCCGCACCTGAACCTCGTCGTCGCCCGCAGAACCATACGTGACGGTCGCATCCTGCAGTTGCACTGATGCGAACCTCGAACCCGCTGGCAGACTCTTGAGTCGTGTCACAGGACCCATCTCATCCGGAACTCCGTCCGGATAGTTGGGATCGAGGGTTTGATCGTTGTAGTAGACAATCTCAACCTCGCCTCGAGTCCCAAGAGGAAGATCAGCCTCCCAGTGGCCCTTGGTGACCTCGTCGAGATCCTTCTCAGACCCGTCCGCCATGACGGCGATGACTCGTGTGGCCCTCAGGATGGGCAGCGCCCAAGGCACAGGCGTCTTGCCGCCGGCGANNATCAGATTCGAGTTCATGCCAAGTACTCGTCCAAAGAAGGATTGGGCATCGGAACTGACCGTCACCTTCACGAAATCGGCACCGATGTCGCTTTCCCCACCCGCACTGGGTGCTATCACCGTCAACCCATCCACGGGTCGCCCTGAGTTCTCATTCGCATAGACCTCAACTGCGTCCCATATCTGCGCATCCGATGCATCGGAAATGAGCTCGTGTCCCCCTGCCAACGCAGCTGAATCGGCCGCCGTCTGCAGCTGACGCCGAACGTTGTACCAGTAGCCCATATCGATAACCAAAGCAGAGAGCGCAACGAACACCATCAGAGTGATGGCAACGATCACTGCTGTGGCGCCCTCGTCATCGCGCATGAATCCGCGCATCAGGGAGCCACCTCCATCCGCTGAGTCGCCGAACTGTTCAGTGGGAACGAATTGCCCCCGACGATCTCGC
>DFBG01000005.1:3783-3978 GCA_002367305.1 Actinobacteria bacterium UBA3086
CATCAGAGGCATGAACACCGGGCTCTCGTACGAAACGGACACCGTGATTGCCGCCTGGCCGTCGATCGTCTGGATCGAGATCGCGATATCCGAATCATCCAGGGACGGATCGAGTCCTGGTGCCGCCGCTGCGACACGGCCCCTCACGCTGACCGAATCACCCACGCTGCCCGGATCCGTCCCCAGCGACGCCCA
>DFBG01000109.1 GCA_002367305.1 Actinobacteria bacterium UBA3086
ACGTTCTGCCACAGCGTCGAGGACTCGTCTTCCGCTTCAATCGGTGGTATCGTTGGTTGTACCGTAGGAGGTGCTTCCAATGGCTACGATTCCCAGCATCATTCCCATCTCGGACCTTCGTCAGGACACGGCTGGCGTCATCAAGCGAGCCACCACTTCGAGCGAACCTGTGTTCATCACTCAGCGCGGACGTGCTTCGGCAGTACTGGTGAGCACTCAGTCATATGAACGCACGCAGCACGAGCTCGAACTTCTGCGCATGCTGGCTCTCGGTGACGCGGAAGTCGAGGCGGGTCTGGGCCACGATCTTGACGACGTCCTCGCTGAGGCGCGCGATCTGCTTTCGCAGGGCTGACGCGTGAGAGTCCGCCTCACTCGATCAGCGCGCGAACAGTTCCTTGAAGCGCTCGCCTACATCCGTGAAGACGATCCGATCGCAGCAGCGAGGATCCTCGACGAGGCCACCGCTACGCTGTCTCGACTGCGCGATTTCCCGGAGCACGGACACAGTGTCCCTGAGTTTCCGGACCTCCCACATAGGGAGATACTCGTTTCTCCCTACCGGTTCTTCTACCGAGTCGTTGATGGCACGGTCTGGGTCGTGGCGGTATGGCACGGTCGCCAAATGCCCAGCGAACCGGATGACCGATCGCGTGACTAACAAGGGTTTCGAGCGGACGACCTGAAGCGTAGAGTGGAAGAAAGCGGCAAATGCTCCGCTCAAACCTAAACACGTTATGAATCGCCGCCATATCTCCCTCTGGGCTTGATTCCATCTCCTTGTGACGTATAATGTACTCGACACTTGTACGTCAGGAGGAATCACCATGAACACCAAGCTCACTCTTCGGCTCGATGATGAACTCATCGCACGCGCGAAACGTCACTCCGCCAAGTCCGGCAAGTCGGTGTCACAACTGGTCTCGGACTACTTCACGCTCATAGACGCGCAGGACACTGAGATCGAGATCACTCCGCGCGTCCGCTCGCTTCGCGGTGTGCTGGCCAGCTCGGGTGTCTCTGAGCGCGACTACAAGCGTCATCTGGAGGCGAAGCATCGGTGAAGGTGCTCTTCGACACCAACGTGATCCTGGACCAGATGCTCGCACGTGAGCCTCACGTCGATGCGGCCGAACGCCTGCTGAGCCTCGTCGATGCCGGTGCGATCGAAGGCGTGATCTGCGCCACGACGGCAACGACGATCCACTACCTCGCGGCCAAGGCGGTCGGTGCCAAAGCTGCTGCGGAGTACCTACGCACCCTACTCGCCATCTTCGATGTGACGGGTGTTGATCGTGACGTTCTGCGCGGAGCGCTCGACACGGGTTTCTCGGATTATGAGGATTCGGTGTTGCACCAGGCTGCCATCGAAGCCGGTGCCACTGCCATTGTCACGCGCAACGGCAAGGACTTCACACGCTCCACGATTCCCGTCTTCGATCCGCCCGAACTGCTCGCCGCACTGCAGGCGGGCTTGGAGTAGTCCGCGGTATTCCTGACAAAGGTTTCGAGCGGACGGGGTACGGCGTAGAGTGACGAGAGGCGGCACAACCCGCCGCTCAAACCTAAACACGTTAGTGATACGCGCCACCCGTCCTTGCGCTGGGACCTGGCGTCCACATACTACGGTCGGAATCTCGAGGCCCAAAGCACCTAGAACCAGGGACTCGGCGCCCCGACAGCCGAACGTCGCATCTTGGTGAACCGGAGGATCCCACTGGGTCTGGCCATATTCTCGCGTGTCCGCGTGTAGCGCGGCTAGTGGGTAACATCCCTAGCAAGAACACCCACGTGCAGAAGCGGACATGGCCATGGCTCATGGATCGGGACACAACGAGAGGGATGCGAGCTCGCGCAAGGAGCCCGGCATTCACAGTGACGAACAGGAGCCTCAACCGAGGGACTCGGTCAATCACGCAGGGCACGGCGGACACGAGAGCATGATCGCTGACTTAAGGCGGCGGTTCTGGGTCTCGCTCACCCTGACGGTGCCGATACTCGGACTGTCTCCGTTGATCCAGCGCTTCTTGGGCCTTGAGAGCACCTTGAGCTTCGCGGGCGACATGTTCGTGCTCTTCGGCCTGGCTACGGCCGTCTTCTTCTACGGCGGTTGGCCGTTCCTAGCCGGGTTCGTGAGCGAGGTGCGTTCGCGAAGCATCGGCATGATGACGCTCATCGCCGTCGCGATAACAACTGCCTATGCCTACAGTACTGCGGTCGTGTTCGGTCTGTCCGGAGAGGTGTTCTTTTGGGAGCTGGCATCGCTGATCGATGTCATGCTTCTCGGGCACTGGATCGAGATGCGCTCGGTCATGGGTGCTTCTCGGGCGCTCGAGGCCCTCGCTGAGTTGATGCCGTCAGACGCCCACGTACTCGCAGATGATGGTTCGGTGAGCGAGGTGCCCTTGGGTGACGTGCAGGTGGGGGATCGCGTGCTGGTGCGCCCCGGAGAGAAGATCCCTGCCGACGGCATCATCTCCGAAGGTCAGACATCCGTGAACGAGTCCATGCTCACAGGCGAGTCGATGCCGGTGTCCAAGGGACCCAAAGACGAGGTCATCGGCGGCTCCATCAACGGCGAAGGCTCCCTGACCGTCGAGATCAAGGCGACCGGTGCCGACTCATTCCTAGCCCAAGTCATCGATCTGGTTCACGCCGCGCAGCAGTCGAAATCCAAGACGCAGAACCTCGCCAACCGCGCGGCCGCCTGGCTGACGGCCGTCGCCCTTGTCGGTGGTGCGGTGACCTTCTTAGCCTGGTACGTGATTGCAGGCGAATCCTCAACGTTCGCCTTGGCCAGGACGGTGACCGTGATGGTGATCGCTTGCCCTCACGCGCTTGGGCTTGCCATCCCACTGGTCGTGGCGATCTCGACCTCGTTGGGAGCCAGCAACGGTCTGCTCATTCGCAACCGTGACGCATTCGAGAGCGCACGTGGTCTCGACGCCGTCATCTTCGACAAGACCGGCACCCTCACACTTGGCGAGTTCGGTGTCACGGACGCAGTCGGATACGGTGGGATGTCGGAAGCCGAGGTTCTCTCGTTGGCCTCGGCGATCGAAAACCGTTCGGAACATCCGATCGCGGCGGGTATCGTGCGCTCGACACGAGAGAAGGGTCTGAGTGTCCCCTCGGCAGATGACTTCTCGGCAATCCCGGGCAAGGGTGCCCTAGGCATCGTGTCCGGCAAGAAGGTCGCCGTCGTATCACCCAGCTACCTGGCCGAGACGGGGAAGTCGACGCCCGACGCTGAGCTCTTCGAGGATCTCTCGGCTGAGGGCAAGACCGTGGTCTTCGTGCTCGTCGATGACGAAACCGTCGGCCTGCTGGCACTTGCCGACATCATCAGGCCGGAATCAGCGGGTGCGATCGCACGACTCAAAGAGATGGGCGTCGAGCCGATGATGCTCACCGGGGACAACGCGAGGGTGGCTGCCTGGGTGGCTGGCGAGCTCGGTATCGAGCGCTTCTTTGCCGAAGTCCTTCCTCAGGACAAGGCTGCAAAGGTCAAGGAGGTCCAGGCTCAAGGCAAGGTCGTGGCGATGACGGGAGACGGCATCAATGACGCGCCGGCGCTCGCTCAAGCCGACGTGGGAGTGGCGGTAGGCGCCGGCACCGACGTGGCGATCGAGACCGCTGATGTGATCCTCGTCCGTTCGAATCCGGAAGACGTGGCCAACGTAGTCGCACTTTCGAAAGCCACGTATCGCAAGATGCAGCAGAACCTCGCGTGGGCCACCAGCTACAACGTCATCGCCATGCCTCTGGCGGCCGGAGTACTGTACAACTACGGAATCGTGCTGTCGCCTGCCTTTGGGGCAGCACTGATGTCACTGTCGACCGTCGTGGTTGCTGTGAACGCTAGGTTGCTTCGCCTGCCGAGGACGGTCTAGCCTCCCAGATTACGGAGTATCTCGTCGAACTGCTCCTTGGTGATCTCACCGCTGGCGTAGCGACGTCGGGCCGCTTCCATGGCCGCATCAGGTGTGGCCGCAGGTGTCCTTGCATGAGCACCGGAACTCCTCACCGCCCAGATCACGAGAAGGATGACCCCTGCGATGACGAGCAGGCCGAACAGGAGCATCAGACCAAGACTCCAGAAGCTTGTCCCGTAGCCGACAGAGCCACCACACCACGGGCAGTTTCCGAACATCATCGTTATTAGTCCTCCTAGAGCGTCTTGAGGTACTCGATCACGGCATCCATCTCTGCGTCGCTCATGTCCCAATGAGGCATGACTGAGTCGAGTGAGTTGCCGTTCGGTTCGGTGCCTGTGCGTATCGCGATCGCGATATCAACATCGGTCCAGGGGGCCTCGGCCTCCCCGGCCGTGTTCGTCGTGTGTGCCCGTCAGGACGTCATAGGTGATGGGCGGTGCCTGTTCGGAGTTGGACGTCATGCCGATCTGCCCTCCTTGACCGTCTGCTCCGTGAGCCATTCACCGAAGCCGACGCGCTCGCTCATATCTCTGTATGCGACGCACCCGGCCCCGTCACTCCGCGAGCGATACTCGTGAACGATATCGTTGTCGGCAACATCACTTTGGAGCAGAAAGATGATGTGCGCAGACGGAGCGCCCTGTTGAGCTACTGGGTAGGCGCCGAATACCGAGGCCGCGGGATTGCGACCCACGCGGTCAAGGAGATCACTCGGATCGCCTTCGGTGATCTGAACCTACACCGGGTCTACGCCAAGATCCACGCTACGAACGGCGCCTCTATCAAAGTGCTTGAGAACGCAGGTTACGCCCACGAGGGAACATTCAAAGATGCCGTCTTCAAGAACGGCGTGTTCTTGGATCAGGTGCTCTATGCAAAGGTCGACTTTGGAACTGTCGACTCCGAGGTGAAACCATGTCTTCAGATGCAGGATTCGTCGAGTATGTGAGTGATCAGATCGCCGAGGCGGGAAACGTGTCGTCCAGAAAGATGTTCGGCGAGTACGCCATCTATTGCGACGGCAGAGTCGTGGCACTCATCTGCGACGATCGCCTGTACGTGAAGCAAACCGACGGAGGGCGGGCTTTCATCGGCGATCCGGTGGAGGCTCCCGCATACAATGGCGCGAAGCTCTCCTTCCTGATCGAGGATCGCATCGACGACCGTGAATGGATAACCGAGTTGATCCAGATCACGACCGCCGAGATCCCGCTCCCCAAGCCCAAGAAACCCAAGGGCCCCAAGCAGGCGAAATAATCGGCAGGAGGTACATCCGTGCCGACGTACACCCCGAGGTATCGACTCTTCGGGCTTGATTCGCCTCTCCCAAAGACCCCACGACGGCATCTGTCGGCTAAATGGGCAATTGGGGAATAATCCCTCGGGCACCGTCCGAATACTCGCGTCGCTTCTCGGCGAATTCGGCATTGGAGACGACTTGTCAGTAGTTGTAGTGACAGACTCGGCCAGCTCTCTGCCGCAGGAAGACCTTGAGCGACTGCATATCAAAGTGGCTTCCCTTTACGTGAACGAAGGTTCGACGTCACAACGGGAAACCGAGATCGCACTTCCCGCCTTCTACGAGCGGCTCCAGGACGTGAGTTCGCTCCCCACGACATCACAACCTTCGCCCCAGGACTTCTCCGATGTCTTCACAGAAGCCGTTGAGGCAGGCCACGATGTGTGCTGCGTACTCCTTTCCTCAAAGATGAGCAGTACGTATGCGACCGCCGAGATCGAGGTCAAGCTGATGCGGGAGCAATATCCCGACGCCCGTATCGAGCTCGTCGACTCGGAGTCGAATTCGATGCAGGAGGGTTTCGCGGTGCTCGCCGCTGCGGAGTGCGCAGCAGAGGGCGGCAGTCTTGCTGAATGCGCCGCTGCAGCTCGAGCCACGATTCCCAGAACGCGTTTCCTTTTCGCCCCCTACAGTCTCGAGTATCTGTCCCGCGGAGGGCGGATATCAGGGGCAACCGCGCTTCTGGGCAGTGCGTTGCAGATCGCACCGATTCTCACCGCCCTAGATGGGACAACAGGGATCGCGGGCAAAGTGCGAACATACAGCAAAGCGCTTCTGCGCATGGCAAAGATGATGCGCACGGACGTCGCCCGATGCGGCCTCAAGAGAGCTGCTGTTCAGGCAATATCCGACATCGAGGGGGGCCGTAGATTCGCCCACGAGTTGATTGAGCCCATCGTCGGCTCATCCGTTCCCGTCGTCCCCATTGCGGCGACTATCGGGCTGCACGTGGGACCCGCCATCGGGGTCACCTATGAGACCATCGACCCCCTGAGAGAAGGATGAGCTTCATGTCGGCTGAACTGTTCGGACAGGTTCTCTCGGGTGCGGCGTTGGTCGTATTCGTCTACATGAACCTGTGGTTCGTTGCCGCGCTCATCTCACGACGCAACGACATCGTCGATATCGCATGGGGCCTCGGCTTCATCTCCATCGTCATATGGCTACTCGTGCGCAGTGACGCCCCACTCAGCACTCCGCAGTACATCGTGAGCGCGCTCGTCGGGCTCTGGGGCCTGCGCCTGGCATGGCATGTCGGCAAGCGCAATCTGCGCCCGGGCCGTCCCGAGGATTCGCGCTACGCTGCTTGGCGTGCTTCATGGGGTCGTTGGTTCGTACCGCGAACATACCTGCAGGTATTCATGCTGCAGGGACTCCTCATGCTCGTCGTCGCGTCGCCCATTCTGGTCGTGGGGGCAACTGCGGGCACCGAGATGAACTTGCTTGCGTTCTTGGGTCTTGCGGTCTGGATTCTGGGATTCGGATTCGAGGTGATCGGAGATGCGCAACTTGCTCGGTTCGTCTCCTCGCCAGACAACCGAGGACACACCATGCAGGCCGGCCTCTGGTCATGGACGCGTCATCCCAACTACTTCGGCGAGGCAGTTGCCTGGTGGGGAATTGGAATCATCGCGGTCAGCACGCCCGGAGGATGGATCGGACTCATTGGACCGATCGCCATCACCTTTCTGCTCACAAAAGTCTCGGGCGTTCCCATGGCCGAGTCCCGCCGCGCGGGAAATCCCGAGTGGGAGGCGTACAAGGCGCGGACCAGCGCATTCATTCCGCTGCCCCCGCGTAGCGAGAAGCAGGGCTAGGACCACCGACGGGGCTGTCAGGTGTGTCTCACGGGTGACCGGTGCTCATGAGCGTGCTCGTGGGCGTGGGTAATGCCTAGTTCACGGCAGCGAGCACGTCTTCCACGACCTGCAGCGCCGCCACGCGACCGGCTTCCTCGATCTCAGAGACCTTGCCAAAGTCCCACGGCGCGAACTCCTCTATCTCCGGCTGAACCAGGAAATCGGCGTCTCTGCGCGCCTCGATCTG
>DFBG01000092.1 GCA_002367305.1 Actinobacteria bacterium UBA3086
CTGAGCGAGTTCGGGGGCAAGGTGCCCGATCGCATCGTCCCGGTGATACCGCGCATCGCACATGACGAGGAGGCTGAGCGCTTCCTGCGTGCGGTGTCCGGCTGTCAGCGCGTGGTCGTCGGCAATCTCGGACTCGTGCGCAAGCTCGCCGAGGAGGGAATCGAGGTCGAGGCCGATTGGTCGCTCAATGCCATCAATCCCTGGACCGTGGAGGCTCTTGCGGATCTCGGTGCTTCTTCCGTCTGGCTCTCACCCGAACTTTCGGGTCGCCAGATCGCGGAGATCGCACGTCACGCCCCGATTCCGGTGGGAACCGCCATCTGGGGTCGTCAGGAGCTCATGATCACGGAGCATTGTGTCCTCATGGCGCAGGGTCCCTGCAAGCGCAACTGCGACACGTGCAAGCGCCGCGAGGGACGTCATACGCTTCGCGACCAAAAGGGCTACGAGTTCCCGGTTGTGACCGACCCCACGGGTCGCACGCATATCTACAACTCGGTGCCCCTCGATCTCACCCGTGCGCTGGACGAGGTCGTCGCCACCGGAGTCGCACGCGTCAGGATCGACCTCCATGTCGACAGTCTGCGATTCGCACAGCGGATCGTGAGCGACATGAGCGACGTGCTCCGCACAGCCGCAGCCGGGCGCCCGGTACCGGACGCCGCCATGGTCGAGATCACCACGAGCGGACACTTCTTCCGCGGCGTCAAGTAGCGTTGAAGGTAGCGNNGTAGCGCGGCAAGCAGCGCCGCAGCTAGAACGAATGAAGTAGAGCGAAACGAGCCGGCGCGCCGCAGAGCGATGCGCCGGCTCGATCTATTGAATCGTGATGCTTTGCGTGGACGACGACGTCTGATCGTTGTCATCAGTCACCCAGAGGGTGACCTCCCAGGTGCCAGGATTCTCGTAGACGTGACTCACGTTGGAGCCCAGCTGCTCCTCGGTCCCATCGCCAAACTCCCAAAGGTAGGTGACGATCTCGCCGTCATCGGTTGAGATGGAGGCGTCGAACGCCACCGGCTGCATCATCGTCGGAGCCGTCGGCCCGAACACGAACGCCGCGACCGGCGGGTTGTCGGCGTCTCCGCCGTTGGCCACCACGAGCGACACGATCGTTTCGGTCGTGCCCATGCTGCCGGATGCGGGAATCTGGCTCGCCACGATACCGGCGGGGATGCCGCGCACGTCCTCCTCGACCACCTCGAACTGGAGCATGAGCTGCTGCAGTCGCGCGATGGCGGCCTCCTTGGTCAGACCGATCACGTTGGGAACTTCGATCTCCTCGGGACCGGTGTGCAGGTCGCACTCCTCGGTGGGGACGTGGCCGCGAATGAACAGCCCGTTGACGGGCTTCTCGCAGTACTCGGTGGTGAGCAGGCCCGTGTCGTCGCATACGGTCAGGTTCACGAGGCCGCTCGGCTTGGCAAAGTCGGCCTTTGGCGTATCTGCCAGCGCTTCCTTCATGAACTGCGCCCATATCTCCGCGGGGAACGAGCCGCCGGTCACTTTTCGACCGTGCACGTCCGTCATTTCTATCTGGCCGTCAGGGTGTCCCACCCACACGGCGCACACGAGATCGGGCGTATAGCCGACGAACCACGCGTCGCGATATGCCTGGGTGGTACCGGTCTTGCCAGCCGCCGGCCGCCCGATGTTCGCCTTCGTCGCAGTGCCGCGTGTGATGACACCCTTGAGGATGTCAGTCGTGAGGTATGCCACTGCAGGATCGATCGCCTCGGTGAGTTCAGGCTCGGCGGTGAAGAGTTTCTCTCCGTCAGCCGTGGTGACCGCGAGCAGCCCCTGCGGAGCCGCGTGCGTACCGCCGTTGGCAAACGTTCCGTACGCCGACGCCATCTCCATAGGCGAGACGCCCTCGTTCAGACCGCCCAGAGCGATCGCGGGGACCGCCATGATGCCCTCGTGGATGCCCATCGCTTCGATGGTCGTCACCACGTCGCTCGGTCCCACTTCGAGCATGAGCTGGGCAAAGACGGAGTTCACAGACTTCTCCGTCGCCTGTCGCAGGCGCATGGGTCCTTCACGCTTGGTGCCATGTGCGCCGGTCACGCTCCAGACCTGCCCGTTGGAGAGGGAGAGCTTGGCCGGGCCGCACTCATAGGACTTCTCTGAAGGGATACCTTCGGCCAGAGCCGTGGCGAGTACGAAGGGCTTGAACGCCGATCCGGGCTGGCGCCTTCCCTGAACCGCCACATTGAACTGTTGGGTCGAGAAGTCCATTCCGCCAACCATGGCGAGGATCTCGCCGGTTCGAGGGTCGATGGCCACGAGCGCCGCCGACGGGTCGCCCTCCTCGTTCAGTATCGAGGTGACTGCGTTCTCGGCAGCCGTCTGCATGCGCATGTCGATCGTGGTGGACACAGAGATGCCGCCACGGTAGACCGTCTCCGAGCCGTACTCCTCAGTGAGCTGTGCCTTTATGTATTCGACGAAGTAGGGGGCCGCTGTCGCGGATGCCTGGAGGGTGGAGAGCACCATCTCCTCTGCCACGGCCGTGTCGTACTGCTCCTGCGTAAGGTAGCCCTCGGAGAGCATCTGGCCCAGCACGGTGTCGCGACGGTTGAGTCCCGCCTCCGGGTCGAGCTGTGGCGAGTACCGACCTGGTGACTTGATCACGCCTGCGATCATGGCCGACTGTGCGATCGAAAGCTCCGAGGCGCTCACGCCAAAGTATGTCTTGGCCGCCGACTCCACGCCGTACGCGCCGTGTCCGTAGTAGATGGTGTTGAGGTACTTCTCAAGGATCTCGTCCTTTGAGTAGTCCTGTTCCAGGCGATAGGCGAGGATGCCCTCCTTGAGCTTGCGCATGAGCGAGTTCTCGCGCTCAACGAACGCGTTGACCACGTACTGCTGCGTGATCGTCGACCCGCCGTGACGCTTGCCCTGGGTGACATCGACCCACAGCGCGCGGGCGATGCCCCAGGGGTCGATACCCTTGTGCTCGTAGTAGTTCTGGTCCTCGGTGGCGATGACGCCCTGACGCACGGCGATCGGAATATCCGAGATCGTCACGTACGTTCGGTTCTCGTCGGCGAACAGGCGTGCGAGCTGTGCGCCGTTGCGGTCATATATATATGACGTCTGATCGGTGCCTCGCGCCGTGCCGGTGATGTCGGGCAGGTCGGAGTTGGCCTTCTTCCATATGACGGTGCCGACGAGACTGCCGCCGATGATCGCCACCAGCACCAGGATGCCGACGATTCGCAGTGCGATGCTCAGCCACTTGGGCCGGTTGCTGTCGCCCTTGCGCGGCCGATTGGGCTTTCTGCCCTGCGTGGGCTTGCGGCCTGCGGGGGGCTGGCCGCCGCGGGTGCGAGGCGCGCCACTCCGCTGCGAGGCTCCGCCTCGCGCGCTCTGCGAGCGCCCGGACGCGGACTTGGAAGCGTTGGGGTTCTTGCGTGTCGTCGCTCCGCGTCCGGCAGCGGTGCGGCTGGAGCCGCCTCGCGCCTGCGACGCGCTGTCGCGCGTGCCACCCGCCCGCTGACGCGGTCGGGCAGCCGGCTTCGGCTTCGGCTTCGGTTTGGGTTTGCGACGCGGGTCGTTGTTGCCGCGTCCTGTGGAATCGCTTGCGCTCATCTGTCCCTACTTGTCAGTCTGAATAATGGGCATCACCCCTTGCGGGGCGACTTGTTGTCACGGTTCGATCCGCGCTCCGAACCTGCGGTGATGCAGGGTGTCGTGCGGTCTTTCATGTCAGTTCTTCGTGCTAGTATGACGTGCAAACCACGAGCCAACCAAGTACCGTCGGGTATCGGTTCGATGACCATTGCGCGACAGCGACACTTCACGCAGGTCTTCTCGGCGGTCCATTCTAGTATATGGAGGAGTCAGCCAACGTGCTCTCGCCCGCAGAACAGCTTCACGTGATCAAGAGTGGTATCGCCGATCTCGTGCCCGAGAAAGCCATGCTCGATAAGCTCGAGACCGGCCGCGTGCTCCGTATCAAGCTGGGAGTGGATCCCACAGCGCCGGATCTCCACATCGGTCACGCGGTCCCGCTGCGCAAGCTGCGTCAGTTCCAGGACCTCGGCCATCAGGTCGTGCTCATCATTGGGGACTTCACCGCTCTCATTGGCGATCCGTCCGGCAGAAGCACCACCCGCCCGGCGCTCACCCTGGAGCAGGTCAACGAAAATGCACAGACCTATATAGAGCAGGCATTCAAGATCCTCGACGCCGACCGCACGGAGATGCGCCGCAACTCCGAGTGGCTCGGTGAGCTCGACTTCGAGGGCATCCTGCGACTCACCAGTCAGTTCACCGTCGCTCGCATCATGGAACGCGACGACTTCGCCAATCGTTTCCGCGACGGAATAGGCATCTCGCTCCACGAGCTGCTCTATCCCATGGCCCAGGCATACGACTCCGTTGCGGTCGAGGCGGACGTGGAGTTGGGTGGCACCGATCAACTCTTCAACCTGCTCGCCGGTCGCGAGCTCATGGAGAAGCAGGGTATGGAGGCGCAGGTCTGTCTCACGCTGCCGCTCCTCGAGGGGACCGACGGTGTCCAGAAGATGAGCAAGTCCTACGGTAACTACATAGGCCTCACAGACCCCGCTGACGAGATGTTCGGCAAGATCATGTCCATACCTGACGAGCTCATGGTCAAGTACCATCGTCTCTGCACCGGGCTCAGTGTCGACGAGGTCGATGCTGTCGAGGCCTCTCTGGCAGATGGCTCGGCCCACCCTAACAAGGTGAAGCGCTCCCTGGCGCGTCAGATCGTGACGCTCTATCACTCCGAGTCGGAGGCCCATGGCGCCGAGGAGGCGTTCGATCGCATCTTCAAGCAGCATGCGGTTCCAGAGGACGTCCCTGAGATACAGCTCTCTCTCGCCGACGAGATCCATCTGCCCGCTTTGCTGAAGGAGCTGGGGCTGGTCGACTCCAACGGTGAGGGCCGTCGCATGATCTCCCAGGGCGCCGTGAAGATCGATGGTGAGCCGATAGACCGCCAGTCGCTTGACGTGGCGCGTGCCACAGTCGAGGGGCACGTCGTCCAGGTAGGCAAGCGACGTTATGCGCGCCCCGTGGCCTCTGAGTAGGTTTTTCGGCGATATCCGTACCGTGTGAGGTGCAGTTTATGCTCCACACGCGCGCGGGTATATATATGCTTCAACCTCATGGTGAAATTGCTGTGAGAATACCTGCGAATATGTATTGCTTACGTGTTTCGCGGGTGGTAGGATGCTCAAGCCGCGCAGGGATGTACGACAATCCACGAACCGGAGCGCATGTTGAAAACGATCGTTATCCAAGGAAGCATCGACTAGGGATCGCCGCTCATACGGCGACGGTTCCCCGTCTGCGAGACGCCTCCTGGATCAGCCGGGAGGCGTCCTTTTTTGAGGCCGCTGAACAGCTCAGAAAGACGGTCGGAAAAACGGTTCAAATTCGTTCGAGAAAGTTGTTGACACGGTAGCGAGGAATGCGTAAAGTATCTCCTTGCCGCCGAGAACGAATCGAGCGGCGAGCGGCGGGAAAAACCGCAGGTGACTACGGAAGACCTGCCGCGCCTGAACCTTGAAAACCGGATACTGTGATAAGCCAGTACGATTCGCAAGACGAATCAAAACACATACCCGTCATGTCGAGAGGGTCCATTAAAAGACCAAACCGATAAGACAAACACCGGATTCAAACCGCACTCGGTCTCCTTACCGGGATGTAGGTGAATCCACCGGATCGAGCAGATCCAAACAATTCGTGAATTTATGGAACTTCGGTTCCATAACAATTTCAACGGAGAGTTTGATCCTGGCTCAGGATGAACG
>DFBG01000085.1:0-2754 GCA_002367305.1 Actinobacteria bacterium UBA3086
CAGACCATCTATGAGGTTGATCACGTTGGTGAACCCGGCAATGTAGATCAGAGTTATGGGCACCCCCAGTAGCCCCAGTGCGATCAATCCCCCGCCCATAGGATTGCCGATGAACTCCACACGCAGCCCCACGCCGACGAGAATCGCCGCAGCCCCAAGTTGGCCGGCGAATTTGGCTCCCGGGCGAAGCGAGACGATATCATCGATCACGCCCACGATGAAGATGACAGTCATGCCGGCTATGACGCCCAGGATGGTACTGCCTGAGTCCAGCAGCGCCCCCTCCCAGCCGAAGTACGCCTCTCCTATCGCCTCTGCTCCCACCGCAGCAAGGAAGCCGACGAAGATCGCGATGCCTCCCAGACGAGGGATGGCGGTGGTATGGACCTTGCGCTCGTTAGGAGCGTCCACAAGCCCATAGCGAATGCTCAAATATCGTACAAGAGGAGTGAGCAGCGCGGTCACTACCGCTGCCACTGCAACAACCGCAAGGTAGTGCCGTGCGCTCACGCAATGACCTCCGATATGTGCCGAGGTACGATACCCGCCTCAGCCAAGAGTTCAGCTGAAAGCAGATCGGGGTACGGTTCGCGATACACGATCTCCGTCACGCCCGCATTGATGAGTATCTTGGCGCAGAGCACGCAGGGCTGGTGTGTGCAGTAGATGGTGGAGCCATCGATGGCGATACCATGCTTAGCCGCTTGGATCACCGCATTCTGCTCGGCGTGGATACCCCGACAGAGTTCGTGATGCGACCCTGACTCGATACCTCGCTGCTCGCGCAGGCAACCCACTTCCTCGCAATGTCGCAGGCCCTTGGGCGTGCCGTTGTAGCCCGTCGCAAGAATGCGCTTGTCCTTCACGAGCACTGCGCCGGTATGTCGACGCAGACACGTCGAACGACCCGAGACCTGCTCGGTGATGTCCATGAAGTACTGGTCCCAAGACGGTCGGGGCATCCGCACACCTTCCTCATGCTCGTCCGCGGTCGCGGTACCGAGATCTACTTTGTGCCGAAGAGTCTGTCTCCCGCATCTCCCAGACCCGGAATGATGTACCCGTGATCGTTGAGATGACTGTCGACGGCGCACGTGTAGATACGCACATCCTCACAAGACTTGACGACTTCCTCGATGCCTTCAGGTGCGGCGATCAGGACGAGCAGGTTGATGGTCTTGGCACCGCGATCCCGCAGGAACTGCACCGCCGCAGAGGCTGAACCGCCTGTGGCGAGCATGGGATCGACGATCAGGATGTCCCGCTCGCCGATATCCTCGGGAAGCTTGCAGTAGTACTCGACCGGCTGCAGCGTCTCGGGGTCGCGATACAAGCCGACATGTCCCACCTTGGCGGCAGGGATGAGCTCCAGAATACCGTCCACCATACCCAGTCCAGCGCGTAGGATCGGGATGACCGCGACCTTCTTGCCCGCGAGCACCTTGGTGGTCGTCTCGGCGACAGGTGTCTTGACGGTCGTCTCGGCCAACTGGAAATCCCGCGTGGCCTCGTACGCCATGAGCATGGCCAACTCCTTGACGAGCTCGCGGAACTCCTTGGCGCCGGTGGCCTCATCGCGCATGATTGAAAGCTTATGCTGGATCAACGGATGATCCATCACCATCACGTTCGGATATTCGCGGACATCGCCCATCTCAGATCCTCTCTTTGAGTCAGCCACACGCCGCCGAGCAGGGAGCCCGACGTCGCGACGTTCTAGAGTTCCGGGTAAAGCGGATGTGCGTCCAGAAGAACACGCACAGCCTTCGCCACTTCAGTGAGCTTAGTCTCGTCGTCACGGTTGAAGATCGCTTCAGCGATGAGACCGCCGACCTGGTGGGAATCACTCTCTGTGAAGCCACGGCTGGTGATGGCCGCTGAACCGACGCGAATCCCGCTTGTAACGAACGGGCTCTCCGGATCGTTGGGAATCGAGTTCTTGTTGACGGTGATACCGATGTCCTCGAGAACTCTCTCGGCGATCTTACCCGTGACCTCCGCAGGACGCAGGTCCACGAGCATGAGATGGTTGTCGGTGCCGCCGGACACGAGCCGAAGCCCGTTCTCGACCATCGCCTCACCCATGGCCTTGGCGTTCACCACAACGGAATCGATATAGGACTTGAACTCAGGCTGCATGGCCTCTTTGAACGCTACGGCCTTGGCAGCGATGATGTGCTCAAGCGGACCGCCCTGCAGACCCGGGAAGACGGCCTTGTCGAGCTTGACCGCCCATTCCTCTTTGCAGAGCACGAAGCCCGAGCGCGGCCCGCGAAGTGTCTTGTGGCTGGTGGAGGTCACGAAGTCCGCATACGGAACCGGAGAAGGATGCGCACCCGTGGCCACGAGACCGGCGATATGCGCCATGTCGACCATGAGGACCGCACCGACCTCCTTGGCGACGTTCGCGAAACGCTCGAAGTCTATGATTCGCGGATATGCCGATGCTCCCGCAATGATCATCTTGGGCCGATGCTCCTTGGCGAGACGCTCGACCTCATCGTAATCGATGGTCTCCGTCTCCATATCCAGTCCATACGGCACCACATTGAACCACTTACCGGAGAAGTTGACCGGGGAGCCATGCGTGAGGTGACCTCCCATGGACAGGTTCATACCGAGAACCGTGTCACCCGGATCGAGCACGGCGTAGTAGACCGCCATGTTGGCCTGTGCACCCGCATGCGGCTGCACGTTGGCGTGATCGGCACCGAAGAGCTCCTTGGCGCGCTCACGAGCAAGATCCTCTACGAG
>DFBG01000085.1:2798-5124 GCA_002367305.1 Actinobacteria bacterium UBA3086
TATTTGTTGGTGAGAACGGTGCCTGCTGCTTCGAGCACCGCCTGGGACACGAAGTTCTCACTCGCGATGAGCTCGATCGAGTCCCGCTGCCGTGCGAGCTCCGCGTCGAGCATCTCGGCGAGCTCGGGATCCTGTGCCGGAATGTACTTCAGAGCCATGCCCCTCCTGCTTTCCTCTGGGTTCCGTTATCGCTGTTCGAGATCAGCGATCTCATCCACTCGTCTCTGGTGACGTCCGCCCTCGAACTCCGTGTCGAAGAAGGCGTCGAGTATGTCCTCGGCTGTCTGGCGCGGAATGTAGCGTCCGCCCAAGGCGATGACGTTCGCGTCATTGTGCTGTCGGCTCATCTTGGCCAACTCGGGCTCAGTAACCGTCGCAGCACGAACACCCGGTACCTTGTTGGCCGCAATGGCCATGCCGATGCCGGAACCGCAGATGAGCACGCCCAGATCGGCATCCCCATCAGCGACACCGCGCGCGACCTTCTCCGCGAACTCCGGATAGTCGACCGACTCATCACTGTCCGGGCCGACGTCGGTGAGCTCGATGCCGCGTCGCTCAAAGTACGGCTTGAGGGCTTCCTTCATCTCGAATCCCGCATGATCACTACCGAGGTGAACGCGCATTCTTGAGCCTTTCGATTCGTGGAGACGTACAGCGGTGACACCCATGTCGGTGCCACCGCCGATTGTAACAGTCCATACCGCGCCCGTGGGCGCTCGAACACCCTACTTCTCAGGCCGACGGGATTCTACTCGCCCCGTGCAGCCGCCATGATCAGATCCTCAGCGATAGCGCCTTCGCGGATGATCGCGTACCCAGCACCAGTACAGTCCACAACGGTGGACGCCTGCTTGTGCTGAGTCTCACCCCCGTCAAGAGAGATATCCGCGGCCGCAATGACACGCTCCTCGACCTCGTCGAACGAAGTCGGAGTAGGCGCACCGGAGGTATTCGCCGAGGTGGCGATGAGTGCCGCACCTGACGCCCGGATCAACTCCGTGACCACCTCGTTGTCGGGACTGCGCAACCCGATCGTCCCGTCGGCGGCACGGAAGTCCTTGCCCACGATGCTGGAGGCTTTCACGACCAACGTGAGCGCACCCGGCCAGAAGGCCTTGGCAAGATTATGTGCGTAATCAGGAACATCGACGCCGTACTTGTCCAATAACGCGTCGTCGTTCTCGACCAGCCAGGGCATGGGCTTGTCGAGTGGGCGGACCTTGATATCGAAGATCTCATGAGAACCGGTGAATGATGTGGAGGAAGCACCTATTCCGTAAACCGTCTCGGTCGGAAAAACAACAATCCCGCCGTCACGGAGTACCGTGGCTGCGAGATTGACGACCTCCGCCGAGGGCTTCTCGGGGTCGATGTGAAACACTTTGCTCATGATGGACCGCCTCCATTCGTGTCGGTTGCCCTGGCCTCGATTCGCTGCCGACGGCCCGCCGCTACGCGGTCCCTGTCGGACAGATCGCGAATCCCCTTACACTCTTGATACCACTCAGAGAGCTCTTTGACCGCATCTTTCACGCGACTTTCGTCCAGCTCCATCGCCAATCCGGCTCCAGGGGCGAGCCAGATACAAGAATCTTCCATGATTCTGCGCGCAGTATCAAGCCCGTCCGGACCGCCGTCCAGCGCTAATCCCGGCTCGTAGCCAAGCACGTCAGCAGGCAGATCAGGTAGGTCCGAACTGGGGATGTACGGCGGGTTGGCAACGACCAAATCAACCTGCCCGTGCAGATCGATGGACAAGGGACTGAATAGATCCCCCTCCAAGACCTCCACGCGCTCCGCGACGCCAAGACGTTCTGCGTTCTCAGAAGCCATCGAAACAGCCTCCGGCGAGAGATCGATCGCGATCACGCGTGCGGCCTGAACCTCATGGGCTATGGAACAGGCGACCGCACCGCTGCCGGTGCAGAGGTCAACGACCAAGGGATCTTCAACGCCCTGAAGGAGCTCGAGGGCGACATCGACGAGAATCTCCGTCTCCGGTCGCGGGATGAACACCCCGCGCCGCACATGCATGACCACGTGGCGAAAAGGCATCTCTCCCGTGACGTACTGGAGTGGCTCACCGACGGCACGCCGCTTCACGCTCTCTCGCAGGGTGGTGCGCTCCTCGGGTGTGAGAGGACGCTCGTGGTATGCGTAGAGCTCGACACGCGAGAGCCCTGTGGCCGCCGAGAGCAGCCATTCCGCGGAGAGACGAGGTTGCTCGATCTCCTTGCGCCCCAGGTACTCGGACGTCCAGCTCAGCGCGTCGCGCAACGTCCAGACGCGCTCGGCCACTCTATTTCACCGCCGCCAGACGCTC
>DFBG01000007.1:0-3075 GCA_002367305.1 Actinobacteria bacterium UBA3086
TCGTCATCGAAGTCGTCGTCGCAGTCATCGGATCCGACAGGAACAGGAGTGGGATCCGGCGCAGGTGTGGGGTCCGGGGTCACGATGGGGTCGGGTGCAGGTGTGGGATCGGGGGCAGGCGCAGGTGTGGGGTCGGGTGTGGGGTCGGGTGCAGGTGTGGGATCGGGGGCAGGCGCAGGTGTCGGGTCGGTGACGGGAGTCGGAGCGGGCAGAATGGTGTGGCAGCCCGCGCAGTTGACCCGTCCTTCGTGATTGGACGGGGGTGTCGCGTCGGACGGAATGGTGGGCGCTGCTGCAGCGATGCCGATCATGGACGCTCCCAGTGCGATCGCGATTATCGCGATGAGCCATGGACGCGGTATGCCGAGTACCTTTTTCATGCGAGGGCCTCCTTTGTCAGGTGGATCTTTCATTGAGAACTATCGACGTTCTATGTGAGAACTCGGTGAGGGGTGAGTGAGAACTCTCTCATCTTCGCGCCTTTCGCCGGGCGTGCCTGTTTGACAGCGCACGTGCAGGTCGGGACAATACCGCGTTGGAGGCGGATGAGTCCTGGTGGTCTCCGCGGTCTTCAAAACCGTTGTGGGGGGTGAAGAGCCTCCTGGGTGTGTTCGATTCGCACACGCTTCCGCCACATGTGCACTTCGATGCCTCGACTGCGATCAATCGCGGTCGAGGCATCTGTGCGTAGCGGGCACGGGAGTTCTTGCTCGGGCACAAGAGGGGTAAACTCAAAGCAAGCGGCCCCCACATCTGCGAATGGCGATTCCCGGGGGCCATACACACGAGCAAGGAAGGAGTGGAGCGCATGGACGCACTCAACATGATCCTGGGGCGTCGAAGCATCCGAAAGTTCACCGGGCAGCCGGTTTCGGAGCAGCATATCGAGATCATCCTCAAGGCAGCCATGGCGGCTCCTTCGGCGGGAAATCAACAGTCGTGGCGATTCGTGGTCGTCACGGATCGTGAGCGTATCGCGGCGGTCCAGGCCACCACGGAGTATGGAAAGATGCTCGATGATGCCGCTCTGGCTCTCGTGGTCTGCGGTGACACCCGAAGCCTCAAGCACCCCAGCATGTGGGAGCAGGATTGTTCCGCCGCCGTGCAGAACGCCTTGCTCGCGGCACATGCCCTGGGACTCGGTGCCTGCTGGCTGGGCTTCTGGCCCAAGAAGGAGCGCACCGAGCCGCTCAAGGAGGCCCTGCGTCTCCCCGAGGGTGTCGAGCCCCTCGCCACCCTGGCTATCGGTCAGCCTGCCGACGAGAAGCCTCCCTCAGAGCGCTACGATCCCGCGTTCGTGCATCGGAATCGTTGGTAGATGCCAGTGCTGCTGAGCGCACGCGACGTTCGCTACTCCACCGAGGGTGATCACGGTCGAGTCGTCCTGTTGGATGGACTCGATTTCGATGTCGCACGCGGCGAGGTCGTCGACGTATCCGGACCTTCCGGCGCCGGAAAGACCACACTGCTGCGCGCGTTGGCACAGCTGCTTCCCGATGCAACAGGGACTCTGTCGCTCGCGAGCGAGACTGCTGACTCCATGACACCTCAGGAGTGGCGTTCCAAGGTCGCGCTGCTGCCCCAGAAGGCCGTGATGCGGCCGGGGACGGTGCGAGACAATCTCCTCATGCCCTGGGCGTTCAAAGTGCGTCAGGGCGCGACCGCTCCCACCGACGAGAAGCTGCGTGCGGCGCTCGACGGGGTGGGTTTGGGCGAGGTGGTGCTCGATAGGGATGCCGCTCGGCTCTCGGTCGGACAGGCTGCTCGCGTTTCTCTCTTACGCGTGGTGCTCACCGACCCCGACATCCTCTTGCTCGATGAGCCCGATGCCAGCCTCGACGAGGTCTCGGCCGAGCAGGTCGCGACCATCATCCGAGAGTTCGCCGACGACGGTCGTGGTGTCGTTCGCGTGCGTCACCAGCGCGCCGACTCGATCGCTTCGCGACGTCTCAGGCTCAGCGGCGCGCAGCTCCAGGAGGTGGATGGCCGATGACTGCCGATGCAGGCGTTGTCGTGATCGGCTGGCCACAGCTCGTGATCGCGATGCTGTTCATGGTCTTCGTCGGCGTGCTGTCGATCCGGCTTTCGCTGGGGCTCGAGAAGGATCTGGCGATCGCCACGGCGCGGACGTATCTCCAACTGCTCGCGCTCGGCCTTGTGCTTCGCTACGTGTTCGATATCGACAGCCCGTGGCTCGTTGTCGGTCTGCTCCTGTTCATGATGGCGGTCGCGGCGCGGATCATCGTCAAGCGAGCGCCGGATGCGCCGCGCGGGCTGTTCACTCAATCGTTCCTGACCATGGCGCTGACCGGGTTCACCGTCACGTTCGCGGTCACCGGCCTCATCGTGCAGGTTGAGCCGTGGTATCGGCCTCAGTACGTGATCCCCATCGCGGGTATGGTGTTGGGGAACTCCATGAACGGCATCGCCGTCGCACTCGAGCGCATATTCGCGGACCTCGATTCGCGTTGCGACGAACTTCTGGCGCTCGTCGCGTTGGGGGCCACGCCTTGGGAAGCGGCCGGCCCATCGGTCCGCTCCGCGATCGCCGCAGGTATGATCCCCACGATCAACTCCATGGCAGCTGCCGGGATCGTGTTCATCCCCGGCATGATGACCGGGCAGGTGCTCGCAGGGGTCGACCCCCTCGCCGCGACCGGCTATCAGATCGTGGTGATGCTCATGATCTCCGCCGCAACAGCCATGGGCTCGGTGATCGCCGTACTGCTCGCGTATCGCAAGAGGTTCAGCCATGATGGCGTATACCTCGAGAAAGGACGCGAGCGTGCTCGATAACCCCTACATCAGGATCACGAACAACTTCCTCCACGACATGGCGACCGGCACCTGGGCGGCGTGTGTGATGGTGATATGGATCCTGCACGGCAAGATCGCGGAAATGCCTCTCGACGCGGTCAACGCGGTCGAGAGTGCGATGCAGAGCGTGTTCTGGCTCCTAGTGGCTGCGCTCGTGGTCCTTACCGTGACAGGAGCGTTCAGGTTGTTCTACTGGCGAGCCCAGACACCCGCCGACGAACGACTCGCCAAGAGGCGTGCTCTGGTGTTCAAGCACGT
>DFBG01000007.1:3171-4173 GCA_002367305.1 Actinobacteria bacterium UBA3086
CGGGGCGGGCAGAGCACCGACGACGCCGGGAGTGGCATGACGAGTTTTGAACTCTATCTCAAGCGCAACGCCAAGAAATTCGACGCGTACCTTGCGACCTTCTTCAGTAACGGCACTCATCCCGACATGCAGCGGTACCTGTATGGCCTCGTGGCGGACTTCACTGAGAACGCAGGAAAGCGCCATCGTCCACTGATCTGTCTGCTCGCTTGTGAGGCGGTCGGAGGCGATCCCGAGAAGGCACGTCCGTCGGCAGCTGCGATCGAGCACTTCCACACCGCTGCTCTCATCCACGATGACATCGAGGATTCCTCGCTCACCAGACGCGATGAGCCCTGTCTCTACATTGCGGAGGGCGAGGGCCTCGCCATAAACGCCGGCGACCTCGCGCTCTCGCTCGTATGCGGCACCGTTGTCGACGACCCGGGTCTGGATGACAGCACCAAGCTTCGCGTGCTGAGCGAGCTCGTCGCCATGACCACGCGGACGATCGAGGGACAGGCACTCGACATCGGCTGGGCGCGCGACGACCGCTTCGATCTCTCGATCGAGGACTATCTCGCCATGGCCAACCACAAGACGGCGTTCTACTCCGGTGGGGTTCCGCTGGCTGTGGGCGCCATCATCGGTGGCGCGACCGAAGAGCAGATAGACGCGCTTCGTTCCTTTGGAATGGCCACCGGTCTCGCGTTCCAGATCCAGGACGACGTTCTGAACCTCGTCGGCACGCGTGAGGCGACGAAGAAGGATTTCCGCAGCGACATCACCGAGGGCAAGCGAACCCTTGTGGCTATCCATGCCCTGCAGAACTCTGCCGACAGCGATCGATTGCTCGCGATCCTCGCCGGTAGAGCCGAGGACGACGCGGCACTGGATGAGGCGGTCGCGATCATGGAGGCCACCGGATCGGTCGAGTACGCGAACGACTATGCGGGCGATCTCATCATCGGCGCCAAGAGCCAGCTCGAGTCGGCCTTGCCCAAGAGCAAGTCTCGCGACCTC
>DFBG01000049.1:0-173 GCA_002367305.1 Actinobacteria bacterium UBA3086
GAGATCTGGTCGGCCTTGATCTTGCCCGACTTCATACGCAGGTCCTCAAACTCCTCCATGGCGACGAGTCCGCCACCACCGCCGCAACACCACTGCTCTTCGCGGCTGGGGGTCAGGTCGCGGAAATCGGTGGCGAGGGCCTTCACGATGTCGCGAGGCTCGTCAAAGATTCC
>DFBG01000049.1:238-5699 GCA_002367305.1 Actinobacteria bacterium UBA3086
CCGTCCTTGATGTATTCATCCATGACTTCTAGCACGTGGCGCACCTTGAACGGATGTTTCTTGCCGCTCCAGACCTCGTGGAACACCTCGGCCACACGGTACGCATGCCCGCACTCGGTGATCACAACCTCCTTCACGCCCAGGCGGAGGGCCTCGTCCATGAAGCGGTCGGCGATCTTGCGAGCCTTCTCGGCATCGCCGATGAAGTAGCCGTAGTTTGCCGCCTCGAACAGCGAGATGGTCCAGTTGGCTTCAGCCTCGTTGAAGATGACGGCCGCTGGCAGGATCGAGTGGGCTCCCGCGAGAGCGACGTAGAGGATGTCGGCGCCCTCCTTGTCCACGGGGATCTCTGCATCCGGGTTGCCGGTGATCGCCTGAACCTGCGTTTCGATGTCTTTGAACCCATCGACGACTACGTCGCGGAACATCTCGAAGTTGTCGCCCTTGAAGATCGCCGCGTCGGCGAGTTGCTCCAGCATCTCGTTCGTCATTCCAGCAGCGGCAAGGATACCCTTTGCCACGGTCAGGATCCACGTGGTGTCGATGCTGAACGGGCAGTAGAACATGCAGCGACGGCAGCCGGTGCAGGCGTACGTGGACTCGTAGAGCTCCTCGAGCAGGCGCTCGTCGGGGTCGCGTCCTTCGTAGAGTTCCGGCACGAACTGGCCGGACTTGGTGAAGTACTTCTTGTAGATCTGGCGGATCAGTTCTGCACGACGGGCGGGCAGGTACTTGAAGTCCTGTGTCGCCACGTACTGATGACAGGCGTCCTTGCAGATGGCGCAGCGCGCGCAGATGTCGAGATACTGCTTGAGCTGGCGATTCATCTTCTTGTCGATCACGCCGGTGAGTGTGGAAATCTGCTGCTTCTCCATGTTACTCACTCCTCACCAGGTTGGCCGAGAAGGCACCGATGGTGTGCACGAGCTTGCTGAACGGGAAGTAGATCAGGAACAGATCCGTGAACAGCATGTGTGCACCCAGCGACCATCCGGTCTTGGAGCTGAGAATCTCCGTGGGGATCTCAGGCTTGAACACGAGCAGACTCTGGAACCACTCGCGGTACGTCTCGGCATGGATATGGCCGACGAAGCGCATGTGGTCACCCATGATGATGATGCCGAAGAGCAGGAACAGCAGCAGGAAGTCTTCAGGGACCGAGAGCTGCTTGTAGGGGCCAAAGGTGCGTCGGCCGATCCAGAACAGGACGCCGACCAGCATGATGATGCCTGCGGTGCCACCGCTCCATGCGGCGAAGGTGTCCATGCCCTCGTCGCCAAGCCAGTTCACCAGGGGCGTGAACTCGTGCAACAGGCGACCATGGCCAAAGAACGCTCCCAGAGCGGCCACGTGGAATGCGAATGCAAAGAACCACATCTTGGGTTCGATCTTGGCGGACTGCGGTGCGATGAAGGTGTCCTTGAATGCCTTGAGATAGCGGCCGGCCGTGGTCTTGGGCTTGGGATACATACCCAGCTTCACAGGCGACTTGGGCGTGGTCACCCAGTCGTAGATGCGCCAACCCATGCCAATGACGAACACGCCGATCCCAAGGTAGACACCCCACACGATGGTTATGTTGAGGAAGAGCTCCATGAGCTACCTTTCGTCGTCGGTCGGCTACTTGACGCGCTTGACCAGGAAGATGAACTCGCCATCGCCCTTTTCAGCCGACAGAACCTCGTTGCCCGTGCTCTTGGCCCAGGCGGGGATGTCCGCCATGGCACCGGGATCGGTGGCGACTGCGCGGATCACGCCGCCGACCTCGACCTTGCTGATGTTCTGGCTGACCCTGACCATGGGAAGCGGGCAAAGCAGACCCTTGAGGTCGAGTTCCATGTCCACCTTGATGTCGTCAGTCATGTCGAGCTCCTTTCGTGGGCCGCGGTTCGCGGCTCTCATCGGCCACGCCAGGCGCGTGACTCGTGGTGCGGTGGTGCCTCGGTGCTAAATGAACAGCTGAATGTCGGCCTCTTGCGCCTTGAGCAGGAAGAAGCCCACGCCGACCGGGTCTTGGACACCGTCGATGAATGCGTCCTCGGGGATCTCCATGACATCCATGGACATCTGGCATCCATACATTCCTATCCCGAGCTCGACGGCGAGGTCGCGCATCTCGATCAGGGTGGAGACGTTGTGGCTGCCCATCATCTTCCCGAACATCCAACGACCCATGCCGCCAAAGCTGAACTTGGAGGGGCTGGACTTGCTGATGTCGCCGCCGTACATGGCGCCCATCATCTTGCCGAAGATCGTCTTGCCTGTGCTCACATTCTTCTTGATGGCGCGCAGACCCCAGAAGGTGAAGAACATGGTGACTTCCATGCCCATCGCTGCGGCACCGTTGGCGATGATGAATGCTCCGAAGAGCTTGTCCATGTCACCGCTCATGACTACCATTGCCAGACTTTTGTTCTCGTTCTCCTGCTCGGACATCTTGAGTCCTCCTTGGTTGACTCGAGGGTTCTTACAAACGGCCCGGTGGGCCGTCCAGGCCTAGGTCGGATCGATCGGGTGCTCGATCACGTCATCGATCATGTGACTCTGGTCGGCGAGGACCTCCTGCATCACTTCAGAGATGAGGTCGAACGCCTGAATGATCTTGGGGTTGGTGATGGAGTAGAAGACCTTGTTGCCCTCGCGGCGCGCTTTGACAACGCCCTTCGATCGAAGGATCGAGAGATGCTGTGAGGCGTTGGCCTGTGACATGCCCGTGGCCTCCACGATTCTGGACACGGACAGCTCGCTGGTCCTGAGGGCGCCGAGGATTCGTTGGCGTTTCTCATTCGCGAGTGTCTTGCACATCTCTGAGTGCAGACAGTAGAAGTCTTGATCCATGTGGAACCCCTTTCCATGCCGGCACATCGAGCGAGGTTAGAACATTCATATATCCTTATGTACCCCGCAGGGATGCAATATCCGCGCCAGTTGAGAAAGATTTCACATAGTTATTTGGTTAACTTAATCCTTGGGCTGTGGAAGCATCCGACGAGTCCCAAACGTGGATGCGCGTGGGGCTCAGTGAGGGGAGGGGAATTTAGTCTTTTGGATTGATCGGGCCGGAGAGTCAGTCGATCATATTGCGGGGTTTTGTGTTCTTCGCGTCTTTCGATGCGACATCTCGGTTCGCCTTGCCCGAAGTCTTTCTTCCGCTCTTGCTGGGGAGACCCTTAGAGGCGGTTCGCTCAATCGGACGCCTCTTGTGCACCTGCTTGCGGACTGCTGTTTTTCCGCCGGTGTCACTCGGATTCGGTGCCTTCGCGGCCTTTGCCCGCTTGGCTGAGGTCTTGGCTGTAGACGCTTTCCGCGCAGATACGTTCCTGACTGAAGCTCGGGTTTTCGTGGGAGCGCGTTTCGCAGCGAGTTGCTCGCGCTCTTCGATAGCGGCGGCCTTCACTGCGCGTTTGTCCACCATCTTGGACGAGGGCTCCTCCGCACGACGTATCGTGGGTCCGCTGTCTGTGGACTTGGTTCCGGACCCGGCCCCGGATCCTCCCTTGCGGAAAGCGAGGAAGGCGAGAACAATGACGGCTCCGATCAGGATTCCGATCACGATACTTGCGTCCACGGCGGTCTCCCAACACTCGACGGCAGTTCGCGTCTCCGTATCGCGAGGGGACTGATGCCCCTGGAGGCCACACCACGGTGACGTGGGAACACCTTATCATTCGCACTCGACACGGGCTGGTGGGCGGCCATTGGTCCGACTGGTCTAGACTGACATCCTCGCCATGAAATGGATAAGGAGATGACATGAGCTACCACATGCGACGCGCCGATCGTGCGATCACCGAACAGGCGGAGATAGAGTCTATTCTTCAGCACGGTCGCTACATCACACTCGCTCTGGCTTCCGAGGAGCCCTACGTGGTGACATTGTCATACGGGTACGAGCCGACCGAACAGCGGCTGTACTTCCATGTGGCCAGTAAGGGCCGCAAGCTCGATATCATTTCGAACGATCCGCGTGCCTGTGGGACGATCATCATCGATCAGGGCTACACGCAGGGGGAGTGCGAGCATCCTTTCGAATCCGTGGTCATGACTGGCGCTCTGAGGCTGGTCACAAGCGATGACGAGAAGCTCCGTGCCATTCGTACGCTCGTGGAGCATTTAGAGGATGATGCAGGGGTGTACTGGGCTTCGAGAAGCTGGCAGATCAGCGATCGTCTCGATGGCTTCACTGCGCTTGCGTTCGAGATCGACGAGATCACAGCCAAGCGCGGCAAGTGATCGATCGGATTCCCGTTCGGATTCTCTTTTTTGCGCAGGTCAGGCGTGCTACGATTAACCAGAATGACCTGCGCGAACGCCGAGATACGTTCCGCGGTGTCCCGATGTCGCCCTGACCGGGTGGCCTGGTAGAACTTCAGGAGGACATTCGTGGCCCTCGAGGGCAACCTGAAAGATTTCTCGCTCGCGGACATGTTCCGTCTGCTCGCGTCCGGAAAAAAGACCGGAACGCTGTACATGGAGCGGGACGATGACGTGGCGGGACGGATCTGCTTCGACAAGGGGCGGGTCTTCTTTGCCAGTTCCAACTGGAATCGCGAATCCTTGGGAAAACGTCTGGTCAAGACGGGTGTGATATCCCAGAAGCAACTTCGTCAGGCTCTTGGTCTCCAGAAGATTCAGAAGAAGGAGAAGGCTGGCCGACGCTTGGGTCAGATTCTGGTCGACGAGGGCTATCTCGAGTCCAAGGTGCTCGAGAACTTCATTCAAGACCAAATCAACGACACCCTGTTCGATCTCTTCCGCTGGGAAGAGGGACAGCTCCGGTTTGAGTCCGATGACCTCTGCGAGGAGGAGGACATCGGTATCTCGGTCTCGGTTGAGAACATCATCATGGAGTCATCTCGCCGCTTGGATCTCTGGAATCGGATTCGCGAGAAGATACCCACCATGGACACCGAGTTCATCATGGCGTCAGCACCGGGGGACAAGTCCCTCGAGATCCATCTCAAGCCCAAGGAGTGGATGCTCCTCTGTTATTTGCACGGGGGCCGTTCGGTGAAGGAGCTCGTTGAGCTCACCGGCTACAACGATTTCGACACTGCCAAGATTCTCTACGGCATGTTCTCGGCCGGGCTCATCGAGAAGCTGGATTCTCTCGATGAGGAAGCCATCGCGGCGGGGAGCTAGAACGCCATGCAGGACAGCGGCGCATCACTGGCAAAAAACCTCACAACAGATGAGTTCGAGAGGTTCCGCGACTATATCCATCAGCATTCCGGCATCTATCTCGAGGAGATGAAGGCGGATTCGCTGCGTATCTCGCTCATCACCCGGGCGACGCGATTCGCATTTCCGACTCTGCGGGAGTACTACGACCTGCTGACATCAAGCGAGTCCGAGTTCAAGGAACTCATGAATCTCGTGACCATCAACGAGACGAGCTTCTTTCGATTCCCGGCCCAGTTCGAGGCGCTTCGCAAGCACGTGGTGCCGGAGATTCTTGATG
>DFBG01000049.1:5878-15467 GCA_002367305.1 Actinobacteria bacterium UBA3086
GCCCATTGATTTCCAGTTCCACAATCTCATCAAAGAGCCGTACCCGCTGGGGCTCATGGGTAACTGGGACGTCATCTTCTGTCGTAACGTCACCATCTATTTCCGACTCGAATCCACTCAGCGTGTCGTGGACAACTTCTACAACAGCCTGAATCCCGGGGGATACCTGTTCATCGGTCATTCGGAGACCTTGACGAGTATCACCGATCGGTTCGAGCCGATCGAGGTTGACGGCGTGTTTCTGTATCGCAAGCCGCTGACTCGTCGGCATCAGACGTTCGGTCAGGTCGTCGAGCAACGGCGGGACGAACGCACTCGGGATCGTGAGCGAGCGAAGCGCAAGGCTCGCAGGGAGGCTGCCGCTCAGGCCGAGATCAGCGCTGCTGCAGCCCGCAAAGCCATAGTTGACGCACCGGCTCAGGGAATTCTTGAAGGTACGGTGGACGAACTCGTGACTCGGGCCAAGAAGCTTTCGGCAGAAGGCGATAAGCACCAGGTTCTGAGTATCATCGAGCGAGTGCTCGCTCTCGATGAGAACAACACCGACGCTTATCTGCTCGCCGCATACGCACATGCCGATGTTGGCGACTATCTCTCCGCTCTCGAAGAGAGTCACAAAGCGCTGGCCATCGACCCGCTTCTGGCTGCGGCACGGTATGTTCTGGGCATCATCTATCAACAGCAGGGTGATCAGATTCGAGCGTTGTCCGAGTTCAAGAAGACGATTTATATCGACCCGGGATTCGTGCTTGCGCATCTCAATATCGGAAACATTCACCGTTCCAGCGGGAACACTGCCGAGTCGTGTCGTGCGTACGAGAACGCTCTTCGGCAACTGTATGCGAGTCCCAACGGTACGTGGACGGCATTTTTGGGCGGTTTCAAACCTGATCTTTTGGCGGCAACTTGTGAGCGCAGTCTGATAGAGTGTCGGAAGGCGCTGGATAACACCTAGCGAGCAGGTGCTCGCCGGTCGAATTGACCACTGAGAACTGCCTTTTGGCAGGAGGGAGTCTGGCATGGCCAACGCGCGGATACTCGCGGTCGACGACAGTCCCACCATCCTTGAGATGATCAAGGCGATTCTGCTGGCTGGTGGCTACGAAGTCATCACCGCGACAGATGGTGCTGAGGCGTTGGAGACGGCACGGGCTGAGATGCCCGATCTCATCCTTTTGGACGTGATGCTGCCTAAACTCGACGGCTATCGTGTATGTCGATTGCTCAAGTTCGACCAGAAGTACAAGAGTATTCCCATCATCATGCTCACCGCCAAGACCGAAGAGGCCGCGATGGCCACTGGTATTCGTACCGGCGCCAATCAGTACCTCACCAAGCCCATCGAGCCGGAGCGGTTGCTCGAAGCCGTTGCCGAGGAGCTCGAAAAGGTACAGGGGTAGGAGATCTCTCCGATGGCTGACTCCAACTCCATCACGGGCCGGGTACTCGACGCCCTCATAGGTTCGGGTCTTCTGACCGCAGAGCAGGTTGCCGCCGTGCGCGATGCCGCCACGGTCGGCGCTACAACTGTGGGAGCGATACTCGCCGACCGCGGATGGGTACTCTCCAGTGACCTGGCAATCGTGTTGGAGCGCGAACTCGGCATACCCTCGGTCGATCTGACCAGTTATGCCCCCGATGATGAGGCACTGCAACTCATCCCGCCTTCTCTGGCGCGCGACCGGAACATTCTCCCGCTCTTCGAGATCGAGGGCATGCTCACTGTTGCGATAGGCGCGGCGATGGACGTGTTCACGCTCGATGAGCTCGCCGATCATCTTGGTATGGAGATCGAGGCTGTGTTGGGCGATGCCCAATCAGTGGCCGACGCGGTCGCCGTCTACTACGCAGGTGCGCAGGACGCCGCTCCTTCTGCACCTGTGGCCGACTTCATGTCCACCGAGGACCTGCTCGCCGAGGAACCTGTTCTTGAGGTGGGTGACCTCTTTGAGGTTCCCGTCGATACGACACCGGTCGTTGCCGAGCCGCTCATTGTCGAGGACGCTGCTTCTCCTGGTGACGTCGTCGCTCCCCAGGTTGAGACGATCGAGCAAGTTGTGGAGACGCAGGTGGACCGCGAAGAGGCGGTCATCGATCTCGATATTCTCGCCGTCGCCGATACGGCCAAGGTGGCACTTCTGGTCGCCGACATCTTGGAGCATGCGGTGCACAAGGGTGCCAATCGCATCCACCTGCTGCCGTATAAGGATGACTTCTTCCTCGTGTTCCGCGTCGCGGGACGTCTTGAGAAGATCGCGAGTGCGCCACTTTCGTTGCAGCGGCCGCTCGTTGATGGGTTCAAGAGTTACGCCAAACTCACGTCAGTGCCTTCTTCGATGCCGGCATTGGGTCGTGTGAAGACGCACATTGCCGACAACGATTTGATCCTCACCGTGTCTGCTGTGCCCACAGTGGCGGGGCAGCGTCTGGTGATCTCCTTCGCGTCGGCGAAGCCCGAGCCGCGCGAGTTGACCGATCTGGGCATGAGCGAGGCCGAGGGTCGGGCACTGCATGCCATGGTCGAGCGCGGCAGGGGGCTGCTTCTCGTTGCAGGACCCGTGGCCGGAGGACGTAGTCAGACGTACTACTCGCTGCTCGCGCATGCGGCAGCGGTGGGCAAGACCGTCTACTCGGTTGAGCAGTCGGTTGAGTATGAGATACCGGCGGTTGCCCAGGTGCTCGTGTCGCCAGGCTCGTCCGTGGGATCGGAAGCGTACTTCGCGGCCGGCATCAGTCAGGACACTGACATTATCGCCATCGACACGATGCAGTCGGTCGAGGATGTACACCTCGCGATCGAGGCGGCCGGATTGGGCAAACTTGTGATCGCCACCTTCTCGGGCGGCGATATCGTGTCGGCCGTTCGGCGCATGCTGGATCTCGGTGCCGAGCCGAACAGCCTGGCATCGGCACTCACGTTGGGAGTCGGGCAGAGGCTGGCTCGCATCAACTGCCCCAACTGCTCTCAGGAGCAGGTAGTGCCATTGTCGGATGCGATCCCTGGTGCCCGCAAGGGTATGACGACCTACGCTGGATCCGGCTGCCCCAACTGCGGAAAGAGTGGTTTCCGTGGAGCGACGGGCATCTTCGAAGTGCTGCCCTTCACTGAGCCCGTGAGGGCGACCATTGCCCGTGGTGCGTCGGCGGATGAGATTGAGAATGCGGCGCACGCTGCCGGGATGCGGTCCATGGCCGCATCTGGCCTGGCGCGCGTGACAGAGGGACTTGTCAGTCCCGAGGAGTTGAACCGCGTACTGCGGTTCTCAGAGTGAGGATCCGAGTGTGAGCCCTACCGACAAGACAAAGGATGGCGCAGCAGAGGCGGTCACGCCGGTGCAGCTTGATATCGAGAAGATGATCGTCTTCTCGCTGCAGGCTCAGAGTTATGCGCTGCCCATCGACTCCGTTCAGGAGATCCAGCAGATAGTCGAACTCGCCGAGGTTCCCACCTCGGTTGCTTCCGTGGTGGGCATGGTCAATCTGCGAGGGTTCGTGATCCCCGCTGTGGATATGCGACTTCTCATAGGCATGCCTCGCGCGGAGTACTCGCTTGAGACACCCATGATCATCTGCCATACGCGCGGGGTGATGATCGCACTCATCGTGGATGAGGTTCGTGACGTGGTCGCGCTTCCGGAGGGCTGTCTGCAGCCTTCGTCCGCGATCCACTCGCTCGCCGATCGCATGATCGGAGTGTGCCGGATGGAGAATGAACTCGTATTCCTGCTGGACGTCGACAAGCTGGTCGATGTCGGCGTGCTTCCCGGGGGAGGTGGGCTGTGATGACGGATCAACCAGTCGTTCCAGGCATGCCCGGAGCCGAAGTCGTGCCCGGCAAGGACCTCGGCATCATTGCGGCAGATGTGCTACGGAGTCGTGCGGAGTCGCTGGCGGCCGAAGCAGAGATTCACGAGCTCGACGATCAGATGGGCATTCTGCTCTTTCGCCTGGGCGATGAGTGGTACGCGATCAAGGTCGAGGATGTGCGCGAGATCGACCAGGAGTACGCGCGCACACCCATCCCCTGCGTACCGGACTTCATCCTTGGGGTTGTGAACATCCGAGGAGAGATTCTCTCGGTCACCGATCTGGCTCGCATGATGAGGATCGGATCGGTCGACGTGACAGGCGACATCCTTCCGGCGATCGTGGTCCACAACGATGATTGTGTGACAGCGTTCGTGGTCGATGAGATCGGTGACATCGTGGACGTGCCGGTGGACTCCATCGAGCCTCCGCTTTCCACTATCGATAAGTTGCAGGCGGAGTTCATCGCCGGCTCGCTTTATGTGAACGGGTCGCTCGTCGGCCTTATGAACGTTTCGCGCATATTGGAACCGATCGTGGCAGTGGGCTGACGACGAATCATCGGAGGATGTAGATCATGATCAAGCGATTCATCGACAAGTTCCGTAGCAGCTTCCTTTGGAAGTACACTGCAGTCAACCTGCTGTTCTTCCTTATATTCAATCTTGCACAATGGGCCGTTGTCATCTGGGTTATCGGCAACGGAACCGCCGACGTGTTCGGTGACATCACCACGGTCAAGTTGGTGGTAGCCGTCGCCGGTCTGATCGTGATGTGGGTCGTGTGGCTTACCGCCCTCATCGGTTTCGGCAATCGGTTCTTCGCTCCACTCGGCCTGGTGGTCGAGTCGGTCAAGGCTGCCTGCCAGGGCGAGATCGGTCATAAGGTCGAAGTCGACACGCCCGATGAGTTCGGTGTGCTTGCACGCTCGTACAACCAGATGCTCGACCTGATCGTCTATCTGATCAGGCAGACGCACGAGTCATCCCGCCGGTTGGGAGAGTCCGCCAATGAGATCCTGGCGGCGACCGAGCAGCAGGCATCTGGTTCTGCAGAGCAGGCTGCTTCGATTTCACAGACGACTGCGACGATGGAGGAACTGGCTGCCACGTATAGGCAGATCGCAGACAACGCCAACCAGGTGGTCAGCATGGCCGAGGCATCTCTCGGCAGTGCCGAGTCCGGACAGCAGGCGGTATTCAACACGCTGAGCTCCATGGAGGAGATCAAGGCTCGTTCGCAGTCTTCGGCAAACAAGATCCTGACGTTGGGTGAGCGGAGTCAGCAGATCGGTCAGGTACTCGAGATCATCAATTCGATCGCCGACCAGACCAAGATCCTCGCGCTCAACGCAGCGATCGAGGCTGCTCGCGCCGGGGAAGCCGGCAAGGGTTTCTCGGTGGTGGCTGTTGAGATCCGCAAGCTCGCCGAATCAGTGGTCAACTCAACGGATGAGATCTCGTCGATCATGATGGAGATTCAGAGTTCGGCCAACGAGCTCGTCATCACCACTGAGCAAGAGGTCAAGCAGGTGCAGACTGGTGTCGACCTCGCTCATGTCACCGGTGAGTCGCTCGATCAGATCCTTGAGATGATCGAGCAGACGACTGTGGCGGCCAAGGAGATATCGGCAGCCACGCAGCAGCAGAAGAGTGCGACCGATCAGGTCGTCAAGGCCATGCGGGAGGTCGCAGCAGTCGCACAGCAGACTGCGGCAGGTTCGCGACAGGTGGCCTCGTCGGCTGAAGGACTCTCCGGTATCGCCAAGGAGTCCAGCCAGGTCGGGTCCGCGTTCAGGATCGTCGACTGATCACTCGATCTGGTCTGCATTCGCCCAACCGTACGGGAAGGACATCGCAATGGTCGAGTTCGACCGCAGCGCTTTCATAGGTAAATTTCAGGAGGAGGCGACCGATCTCCTTCAGAGGCTCAACGAGGGCGTCATCACCCTTGAAGGAGACCCAGGTAATGCCTCGCTGATCGATCAGATGCTTCGCGATGCCCACACGCTCAAAGGCTCGTCGCGCATGGTGGGGCTGATTGAGATCTCTGATGTGGCACATCGGCTGGAAGACGTCATGGTCAAAGTACGTGACGGTGGAATGTCATACGTCCCGTCCATGTCTGATTCATTCTTTGAGGCACTCGACGCAATCGTCTACCTCACCGATACAGCGGGCAAGGATGTGGAGTGCGAGATCGATCTGGAGGCGCTCCAGGTCAAGCTGACAGTGTTGGCCGAGGGTGAAGACGCGGAAGCGCCAGCTCCAAAGCCCAAGAAGGCCGCCGCCAAGAAGAAGCCAGCGAAGAAGAAGGCTGCTGCCAAGAAGAAGCCTGAACCTGAAGTGGTCGACGACGTCGACGATGATGAAGACGAAGGTGACGACTCCGAAGAGGAGGCCGCTCCGGCCGCAACCAAAGCCGGCGGCTCCATGAAACAGGAGGATTCGCTCAGGCCCAAGGTCCAGCACACCATTCGCATCCGCACGGCGCAGGTCGACGTGCTGCTAAACCTCGTGAGCGAGGTAGTGATCTCGCAGATCAAGGCCGGGCAGCGTTCGCTGGAGTTGCGGACGTCGCAGTCGGAGCTCTCTGAGATCTGGCAGGCGTGGGTCCGGCTCAAGTCAACGTTGAACGCGCTCAGCACCGAGGACGAGGGCCTGTTCGCTGGAATCGCCGACGACATGAGCATGCTCGACACGCTGCTCTCCGAGCGCCGTCGATCACTCGCGACATTCCTCAAGGACTACACCGACGACGTGTCGCGCACGTCAATCGTTGTGAACGACCTGCAGGAGCACGCCATGCGTCTGCGCATGCTGCCGGTGAGCACGGTGTTCAACACCTTCCCTCGGGCGATGCGTGATCTAGCGCGTTCGTTCAAGAAGGACGTCGACCTCATCATGGAGGGCGGCGAGACCGAGCTCGACAAGAAGGTTCTTGAGGAGATCAACGATCCGCTCATTCACATCATGCGAAACGCTGTGGATCACGGCATCGAGACCGCAGAGGTACGCAAGCAGCTGGGCAAGCCCGAAACGGGCACGATCCGCATGGAGGCGCGTCAAGAGGGGGATCACATCGTCATTCAGATCTCCGATGATGGTGCCGGTATCGACCCGGACAAGGTTCGTGCCGCCGCGATCCGCAAAGGCTATATCAGCGAGTCCGAGGCTGCTGCTATGTCCGACCGCGAAGCGATCTACCTCATCTTCGAGAGGGGATTCTCCACGAGCGCGATCATCACGGAGATTTCTGGACGCGGCGTGGGCATGGATGTCGTCCGCGAATTCATTGTGGAAAAGCTCAAAGGTTCTCTCGATGTTGAGTCGGAAATGGGCAAGGGCTCGTCGTTCAAGCTCACTATTCCCCTCACGCTCGCCATCATCCGCGCCCTGATGCTTCGTGTTGGGGATCAGACCTTCGCGCTCCCCACCGCTTCTGTCGAGGAGACACTTCGGATCGATCCGACCGAGATCCTCAAAGTCGAGGGACGAGAGGTTATTCGTCGTCAGCGCCGAACGGTCCCGCTGGTTCGGTTTTCCGACATCCTCGGTGTTCCCGCTCAGGGTCCTGAGGGCGTAAAGGTACCCATCGCCACGGTCGGATTCTCTGGGCACCGGATGGGCTTCATCTGCGATGCACTCATTGGAGAGCAGCAGATCGTCATCAAGACCCTCGGATCGCACCTGCAGAAGGTCGAGAATGTCGCAGGTGTGACCATCCTGGGTGCAGGCGAGGTCGTGCCGATTCTCAACGTGCCAGATCTCATGCACAACGCGCGCACTCGTGCGGGGCAGCGGACCGGTCCGGTGGAGAAGGGCGTGGACTCTGGTCCAAGCCACATTCTCATCTGCGAGGATTCGTTCACGACACGAGAGCTCGAGAGGTCGATCTTTGAAGCCGCCGGCTACCACGTTGACATCGCCATGGACGGCGCCATGGGGCTCACGAAGCTTAAAGAGGGCCTCCATGTCGACGCGGTGGTGACCGACGTTCAGATGCCCAATATGACGGGCTTTGAGCTCACGCGGGCCATCAAGACCGACCCCGCCCTGCAGGACATTCCCGTGGTCATCGTTACTTCACTCGAACGTGATGAGGAGAAGGCCGAGGGAATCGATGCGGGGGCGGACGCGTATATCACCAAGTCGGTGTTCAATCAGGACACTCTGCTCGATACCGTAGAACGCCTGATCCGCTAAACGAAAGGTCACTCGCCCCATGACTGAGGGTCCGATCCGCGTTCTTATAGTTGACGACTCTCTGGTCGCTCGGGAGATGCTCGCTCAGATTCTCAGTTCCGATGACGGTATCGAAGTGATCGGTATGGCGCGAGATGGCGAAGAGGCTGTCGCCGCGGTGGGGCGCTTGCACCCGGATCTGGTGACCATGGACATCCACATGCCACGCATGAATGGTCTTGAAGCGGTGGAGAGGATCATGGCGTACAATCCGACTCCGATCCTGGTGGTTTCTTCTTCGGTGCATGGAGAGGGGATGGGCAGTGCGTTCGATGCGCTGGCCTGTGGCGCTCTCGAGGTCATCAAGAAGCCAGAGCCCAAGGACTGGGCCGATCTGCAGGACATTGGGCGCGATGTCATTCGCAAGGTCAGATTGCTCGCAGGCGTGCACGTCATCACGCACATCAGCGGGCGTCACGGAGCGCGCTCTTCACATGCTGCCGCTTCTCGGCACAGTGCTGCCATAGCCAAGCGGTCTCTGTTGGCGATCGGTTCTTCCACAGGTGGCCCGTCTGCGCTTCTGGGCGTACTGGGTAGACTCCCCGAGGATTTTCCCGTCCCGATCGTGGTCGCTCAGCACATAGCAGAGGGATTCATTCCCGGTCTCGTGAGCTGGCTTGACTCAGGGAGCGAGATATCGGTTTGCGCCGCCCAAGAAGGGCAGCAGATCGAGCCGGGGGTGGCGTATTTTGCCCCTACCGGATCGAATCTCGAGGTGGACGGTACGGTGCTTCGATTCTCGAAGCCCCTGCAGGGACAACTCTACATTCCCTCTGCAGACACACTGTTCAGCTCAGTCTCGAGCACATACGGCGCACACGCGGTCGGCGTGATCCTCACGGGAATGGGAGCCGATGGAGCGAAAGGCCTCAAGGCTATGAGGGATTCCGGTGCAGTGACCATTGCGCAGGATGAGTCCACCTCCACGGTCTTCGGAATGCCGAGGGCTGCAGCCGAGATGGGCGCCGCGTCCAAGGTCCTTCCCGTCACCGCGATCGCTGGTGAACTCGTCACGCTCATGTGTGACTAGCAGTTGCGCTGATCGCTGTTCGAGTCCTTCGCCAGGTGTGACGCCCGTCACGTCTCTGTAACCGTTCGTCACAAACTTCAGGGTATTCTCCCTCGTTTCCTGCAAAGACGTCGCGCTCGGCATGTTCCTTGCCGATAGAACACTCATGCGCATCGTTGGACTGTGTTTGTGCGATGATGTGCTTGTGCCTTGAATGGGATGAAATCAGCAGGTGGCGCTACCCCGACCGGTATCGAGGTGCGTACCCCGACCGGCATCGGTGACTGACTCCCATGGGAACACGCAACGAACTATGTTGGAAGGGGTGAGGTCCGGTGCCTTATGGCATCTACGCTTCTCGCTGCGACGGCAGGATCGACTCAGTCGTCGATATCGATGAAGCTCTCAGTGACACGCGGCGGGATGCCGCGGTAGTGAGGGTCGTCGACAATCTCTACGATCCTGATGTTCGCGATCGCATCGTTCGTGACATCGCGGACGCAGAACTCGACGCGGTCGTGCTCGCGGG
>DFBG01000049.1:15552-15685 GCA_002367305.1 Actinobacteria bacterium UBA3086
ATCGAGGCCGGGTTGAACCCGAACCGCGTGGTGAGCGCCAACTGGCTCGAGCAGGTGGCACTCGCACATCCTGATGATCCGACGGGGGCCACGGCCAAGGCTCGCGCATTGATCAATGTCGCCGTTCTGCGGG
>DFBG01000174.1:0-1280 GCA_002367305.1 Actinobacteria bacterium UBA3086
GAGAGCAGGCTTGAGGCCGCCGGCGCACTCGCGTTCGAGGAGGATTTCTTCTCGGCTGCCGAGGTCATTCGCTGGATCTTCGACGAGGATCACGATGACGCCGACGCACTCGCGCTCTCCGCATACCTGTATATCAAGCAGGAGGCGATCAACGAGGCCATGGCGTGCGCACTGCGCGCCCTCTCGATCAATAAACGCACCCGTACGGCGATCTACTGCCTGGGAGTCACCTTCTCCAAGCGGCCCGGCCTCAACGAGCATGCTGCGCGCGTGTTCGGGGCGTTGGCCAAATCATCTCCCGACGAGCCCATCCCACACGTGCTGCACGCGGAGGCGCTCTTGGGTCTGCAGAAGTTCTCGCGGGCGGAGACGGCGTATCAGACGGCTATCCGCTTGGATCCGGCATGCGTTCGTGCCCGGTTCGGGCTTGCAGCGGTCTTCTTCACCGAGGGACGTCATGCCGAGGCCATGTGGGAGATCCGTCGCGCGGCCTATCACGACACACGTCGGCAGGGGCTGTTCTGGGACTTGTACGACGCGTACACGGAAGGGAGTGCGTAGTGCCCACCCGTGACAAAGATGCACGCAAGCGCCGCGACGAAGCTCGTGCTGCTCGCGCCGCAAAGGCGAAATCCGCGCCTAAGAAGAAGAAAGCCCCGCAGGCTCCCAAGGCACCGGAGCGTCCCGTCGCCAAAGTGGCAGAGCCTCCTGGAAAGCGGACTGCGTCGGCGCGGAACCCGCTGTTCCCGATAGGGGTCAACTACTATCCACTCGAAGCAGAGACGCAGAGCTGGGACGACTGGTATGACCGCGACGTCGCGAGTGAGTTCGCCGCAATGGCCGAGGCTCGGATGTCGCTCGTGCGCATCTTCATCTCATGGAAGCTTTTCGAACCGCAGGTCGGGCAGTACTCCGATGACGCGGAGGATCGCCTGAGCGGCATTATGGATGCGGCTCGGGACAACAAGCTGCAGCTCATCGTCACGTTCTTCGCCGACGACCGCCTCGCGGAGCTCCTCGAGGTGCCGTGGGGCAAGAAGCGTGATGCTCGCACCGATCAGTACCTGCTACAGCGCGAGACATCGCTGATCCAGCGCATTGTGAACAAGTACCGTTCCGACCCGGTCGTCTTCGCGTGGGACCTGGGCAACGAGGCGTTTCTGTCCGGGTTCAAGACTCAGCCGCAGCTTGAGGCGTGGGTGGATACCATGCGTGAAGCCGTGCGTGAGGTCGATCCCGACAGGCCAATTCTGTTCTCGGTCGATCCTGAGACGATGTTC
>DFBG01000174.1:1304-4113 GCA_002367305.1 Actinobacteria bacterium UBA3086
CATGCGACGGCCGCATATCGCGCCTACGCTTCCGAGGGGCCGGTCATCTCCGGCCCATCCACCTATGTCGACGGTTTTCTGCTGCACTCAGCGGCCAGAGACCTGCCCGTGCTCATGGACGACATCGGCATGCTCTCGCTCGATCATTCTGTGGCCGAGGAGTCCGCTCACGTCCGGACAGTGCTCTACACCGGACTCATGAACCGGGCCTCCGGGGTGCTTCTGCGCAGGTTCTGCGATCTGGATACCGAGCGCCGCGAGCCGTACTTCCGCGATCCGTTCGAGGTGCTCGTTGGTCTCGTTGATGTCGACGGCGAGGACAAGCCGGTCATGAACGAGGTTGAGACGTTCGCTCGTGTCGCCGCGTGGGTCGACTTCAAGGAATACACTCTCGTGCCGGAGCGCACGGCCGTGCTCATTCCGGGTGAACGCTACGAGCCGCTGCCCAATCTGGCAGGACTCTACGATCCACGAGCGTGTCTCGAGGCCTACATGTTCGCGAAAGAGGCTCAGCTCCCCGTTTCTGTCGCTCGCGAGGAGGACGAGTTCGGTGCGTTCAGCGTGCTCGTGGTTCCGTCGGCATTCAATCTGACCGACGAGACTTGGGAACGACTCGCCTCGTTCGTTCAGTCTGGTGGCGCGCTCATCTACAGCTATGGCGGTGGGGAGGCACATCCCGCGGTCCGCGATCTGTTCGGTGTCGAGTTCTTGGGCGATGGCGGTGCGGTCGACTCACTCACCTGCCGCGTGGCGCAACAGGATGTCCTCGGCACCCTCGAGCCGTTCGACAGTACACTCTCTCTCCCGCATTTCGCGCTCCTTGGTCATGGCGGCGGTACCGTCGTGGCAACGGATGCAAAAGGAAATCCTCTGCTCGTCGCCAATCAGCATGGGCAGGGTCGCGCGGTGTTCATCGCGACACCAGTGGAGCGGGCTCTCGCGCAAGGTGACCCCTGGGCGGCACCCGCCGAGGTCAAGGCGATGATGCAGACGGTCTACGGTGCGGTCGCGAGCGCCGCGGGTTGCGGCGCGCAGATCGAGTGCGATATCCCTGAAGTGGAGGTCGCTCTCTTCAACGGTGAGGGCGACGATATCGTGTTGTTGCTCAATCACTCACCCGAGGCCGTCACGGCCAATCTTGTCTTTGAACGTGCGGTCGCCTCGATATCTGATGTCCGGGGTGGCACGCCTTCGCAGATCGGAGCGGTGGGGCTGGGTGTCGCTCTCGAGCCCAATGGCGCGGCGTCGCTGCGCATCGTGTATGCGTGATGAGGGACACTGTTCGCGCGCGGGTGTGACGGCGAGCACTGTTGTTCGTCGGGCGTTTGGCCGATGCTGGACAGGATGGGCGGACTAGGGGGTCAAGGCATGGCGCACAGCACATCGGATAGAACGAACTCCCTGCTTGAGTCGTGGCTGGAGTTTCGCGGCGCGCTCGAGTCTCATCCTGAGATCCGTTCGATGCTGTTCGATCACGTTACCGGCCTGCCCACTACGCCTCTGTTGTTCCCCCGTATCCAGATGCTGCTCGAGGAGCGGGGAGAGGTCTCCCTTCTGGCCGTGAACGTGGTTCGATATTCCAAGATCGAAGAGATATACGGCTGGAAGGTGTTCGATGAGGTTATGCGCGAGGTCGCAGAATCGTTGGAGCGCATTGCCGGTTCTGCACTGCGAGATTCCGACATAATCGCCGAGCTCATGATTGCGGGGAACTCGTTCGTCGTCGTGCTTTCTCCTCCACGGGACACCGAGTCCATGAATGCGGCGGACCTTGTCAAGATCACCGGACGCGTCGAGCAGAGCATCCGAGAGGATCTCGCCGGGATGATCGATCCGGCGCTGTTCTCCAAGTTCGGGTGCTACGCGGGCGCAGCCACGATCATGTCCGACCCCAATGTCAGGCTCGAGAGACTGGTTCATGACGGTCTTGAGCGCGCACTCGCCAACTCCGATTCTCGTGAGGCGGTGGACGCTGGCGAGCGGACTGCTCGTTTGAAGGCGATCATCGACAACGAGGACGTCCGTACGGTAGTGCAGCCCATCGTTGATCTGGTCGAGAAGCGAGTCATCGGCTACGAGGCTCTTACGCGAGGGCCGGAGGGCAGCGAGTTCGAGCGCCCCGACAAGCTCTTCAAGGTCGCTTACGACTCGGATCTCGTTTTGCGACTTGAGCGACTCTGTCGCAAGAAGGCGATCGAATCTGCAGCTGACTTGGCTGAGGGCCGTTCACTGTTCCTCAACATCGAGCCGGATGCGGTGGCAGATCCCCAGCTCCGTGAGGTCATATCCGCGTCGATGCTCACCACTGAGCTCACCCCCGATCGCATCGTCTTGGAGATCACAGAGCGCTCCGCGATCACAGACTTCTGCTCGTTCCGTTCGGCGCTCGAGTATCTTCGCGCTCTGGGCTTCCGAATCGCCGTCGATGATGCTGGCGCAGGGTACGGTTCGCTCCAGTGTCTCGCCGAGGTGCACCCGGAGTGGCTCAAAGTCGACCTTTCCCTCGTGCGCGACTGCGACACCGACCCCATTCGTCTCCAGTTGATCCGGAGTCTCGTGGATTTTGCCGGTCAGATGAATGTGAGTCTCGTCGCCGAGGGTATAGAGACTGCCGAGGAACTCGAGGCGCTTCGTGGTATCGGCGTGAGGTTCTGCCAGGGCTTCTACTTCTGTCGTCCCGTCGCAGCTTTCCCCGCCGATGAGGACATCACCGGGCTCTGAGGATTCGGTCGCATGATATGTCTTTATCAAATGAAGACTATCAGGCATACTTAATTCTCCCCGTGTGACCACGGGGTTCCTGACGCCG
>DFBG01000174.1:4215-5489 GCA_002367305.1 Actinobacteria bacterium UBA3086
TTCGAGACTTCAGATGATGCAGCGGTGTATCGCATGGGGGACCAGGCGATCCTGCTCACCGTGGACTTCTTCACCCCCATGGTCGATGACCCCTACGATTTCGGTCGAATCACGGCCGCGAACTCGTTGTCGGACGTGTACGCCATGGGTGGCCGTCCGCTGACCGCCATGAACCTCTTGGCGTTCCCTTGCAGCATGGATGCGACCGTCGTGTCCGAGGTCCTCCGGGGCGGGGCGGACGTGTGCGCGCTTGCAGGCTGTGTCGTGGTCGGAGGTCACACCATCGACGACAAGGAGCCCAAGTACGGGCTGTCGGTCATGGGCGTGGCAGATCCGGACGCGGTCGTTCGCAACGTTGGGGCACGCGAAGGTGACGTGCTGGTTCTGACCAAGCGCATCGGCGTCGGCATTCTGAATACTGCTCTCAAGCGTGGTCTTGAGACCGAGAACTCGCTCTCCCGCGTGATCGAGTCTATGGCTCATCTGAATAAGGCGGCCGCCGAGGCGATGGTCGAGGTCGGCGTGAACGCCGGTACCGACGTGACGGGCTTCGGTTTGATCGGACACCTGCACGAGATGGTTCTGGGCAGCGGTCTTGCGGCAGAGCTCAGTTTGAACGGCGTCCCCGTCTTTGAGAACGTTCTCGAGTACAGCGAGGCCAGAGTCCGTCCGGGACGGACCGCTGATGTCATCGAAGCCATGGAGTCCATAGTCGATTGGGGCCCTGCCGATGACACGTGGCGCGGCGTACTGGCGGACCCTCAGACGAGCGGCGGCCTGCTCATGGCGGTGGATCCGACCCGTGTCGACGACCTTTTGGGCGCACTCGAGCGCCGTGGCGAGGAAGCCTGCATCATTGGACGCGCTGTAGCCGGAGAAGCCGGCACGGTGACCATTCTTCAGTAGGGTCACTGCGGAATCACGAAGGAAAGAAGACTCATCATGGCCAAGCGATTCCTGATCACAACCGACCGCATCGGTGGTGGAGAGCTCGGAGCGGTGCTCACTCGCAACTTCATGTACTCCCTGGCGCGTGCCGAGGCGACCCCGTCGGCGGTCATGCTCATGAACGAGGCGGCAAGGCTCGCGTGCAAGGGGTCGGATGTTCTGGATGACCTTCAGATGCTTGCCGACAAGGGCGTCGCGATCAGGGTCTGCGGAACGTGTCTGGATCACCTGGGGATCCGGGATGATCTTGTCGTCGGAGAAGCGGGAACCATGGCTGAAGGCGTAGGCGCATTCCTCGCTTCCGACGAGATCGTGACGATCTCCTA
>DFBG01000174.1:5564-5722 GCA_002367305.1 Actinobacteria bacterium UBA3086
AGCGGGTTGTCGGCCACGTGCCTGATGAGGGACATGCCCTCCCAGTCAAACTTGTTCGCGGGTGTGAATCCCACATTGGCGGCCACTTTGAGGGAGGCCGCATTCTCCGGGTGGACCATGCACACCAGCCGACGGAAACCGATCGTCCCGAAGCAGAA
>DFBG01000174.1:5814-6000 GCA_002367305.1 Actinobacteria bacterium UBA3086
CGAGAGATGGATTCTTCTGTTTGGGCGCGAGTGATGGGCGAGCCGTCGGTGATATAGCGCATCACGCGTGGGTCGGCAGAAAGGATGCACATGTCGTCGACATCCTCAGGCTCCCATTCACGCAGGAGCAGGCGCGGTGTTTCGATCACGATCCGACTCATGGGCAACCTCCTGTCCCTTGCATCG
>DFBG01000174.1:6068-9303 GCA_002367305.1 Actinobacteria bacterium UBA3086
CAGACTCCGTCAACTCCCAAAGACCGACGAGGTGCTCGCGCGCCCCGAGGTCAACGAGCTTCTCGTCGGCACACCCACGCACGCTCGTGCTCGACGCTGTCCGTGAGGCCACGGATGCCGTTCGTGCCCGAATCCTGGGCAGCGAGACCGCCGCATACGACGACGACACCTTCCTTGCCGACGTCCGCGCTCGCGTGGCCGTGGCAGGTAAGCGTTCACTGCATGGCGTGATCAACGCGACCNNNCGGCATCATCGTGCACACCAACCTGGGTCGCTCGCTGCTCTCGGAGCGCGCGGTCGCTGCGGTGGCTGAGGTCGCGGGCGGTTATTCCACGCTCGAGTACGACGTTGCCAGCGGAGAACGCGGCTCGCGTCACGTGCATTGCGAGGAGATGCTCTGCCGACTGACCGGTGCTGAGGCCGCAATCGCGGTCAACAACAACGCGTCGGCGGTCATGATGGCGATCTCGGCGCTCTCGCGCGGCAAAGAGGCGATCGTGAGTCGGGGTCAGCTCGTGGAGATAGGCGGCTCCTTCCGCGTGCCGGACATCATGGCGGAGTCCGGTGCCACCATGGTCGAGGTCGGCACCACCAACAAGACGCATCTGCGCGACTACGAAAATGCCATTACGGAGCGCACTGGGCTCCTGCTCAAGGTTCACTCCAGCAACTTCCGCGTCATCGGCTTCACGCAGGAGATCGGCGTGTCCGACCTGGTCGAACTGGGCGATCGCACGGGCGTGCCGGTCTACGAGGACCAAGGCTCCGGCGTGCTCGTCGACCTGCGCCGGTGGGGGCTGCCGTACGAGCCCACGGTGGGGGAGTCCATCGCCGCGGGCGCACACCTCGTGTCCTGCTCGGGCGACAAACTCCTGGGCGGTCCACAAGCGGGTATCCTGCTTGGCCGCAAGGAGATCATCGATCGCCTCAAAAAGCATCCGCTTGCTCGCGTACTGCGTCTCGACAAGATGACGCTCGCCGCGCTCGAGGTCACGCTCCGCACCTATCTGGACGAAGATCGCGCGCTCGCCGAGATCCCCACCCTTCGCATGCTCACCACGCCCGTGGAGGAGATTCGCGCCCGGGCCGATTCGTTCGCGGACCGCTTGCGCACCGCGTGCGGCGACACCGCTGAGATCGGCGCGGCAGATGATGTCGGTCGTGCCGGCGGCGGAGCACTTCCTATGGCAGACATCCCGTCGGCAGTAGCCTCTGTGGCGCCGCGCGGCATGAACGAGGTCGAGCTCGAGAAGCGGCTCCGACTGGGTGAGCCCACGATCGTGGCGCGCATCAAGGGCGGTCGCCTCCTGTTCGACATGCGAACGCTCCAGCTTGCCGAGGAGAGCCTCGTGATCGGTCGTATCGCCGCGATCCTCGGGGGAGCGTAAGCGCATGTCGTCGCTCGTACTGGGAACCGCCGGTCATATCGATCACGGTAAGTCGTCGCTCATCAAGGCGCTCACCGGCACCGATCCCGATCGCCTCTCCGAGGAAAAGGCCCGCGGCATCACGATCGAGCTTGGATTCGCGCAGCTCGATCTGCCCAGCGGGCGCAGTGTGGGCGTCGTCGACGTACCGGGTCATGAGAAGTTCGTGCGCCAGATGGTGGCGGGCGCGACCGGCATCGATGTCGTGCTCCTGGTGGTCGCCGCCGATGACGGCGTTATGCCGCAGACGCGCGAGCACCTCGCCATCATCGATCTCCTGGGCATTCCGCGGGGCATTGTCGCCATCACCAAGTCCGACCTGGCCGACGAGGACTGGATCGAGCTCGTGCATGACGAGGTCGAGTCACTCATCGAGGGCACCAGCATCCAGGGGTCGCCGATCATCCCGGTCTCATCCAAGAGTGGGGCGGGACTTCCCGACCTGCTCGCCGCTATCGACGAACTCTCCGACGAGGCGCCCTCGCGTCAGTCCAAGCTCTCCATGCGTCTGCCCGTCGATCGCGTCTTCACCATCTCCGGTGCGGGCACGGTCGTGACCGGCACCATGTGGTCCGGCACTGCGCGCAGAGACGATCCGGTCGAGATCATGCCCGGCGGCACCCGCGCGCGCATTCGTGGTGTGCAGGTGCACTCCGAGACCGTCGATGAGGCCCACGCGGGCCAACGCGTGGCGCTCAACATCGCGGGCGTGGAGAAGTCCGAGATCAGTCGCGGCGACATCATCGCCGCTCCCGATACGCTCACCGTCACCGATCGCTTCGACGCGCGCGTGACGTATCTCGGCGCCGGCGGCGAGAAGGTGTTCGAGTCCGGTGCGCGCGTGCACGTGCATCACGGCACTCGCGAGGTATTGGGTCGTGTGCTCCTCATGGACGACGAGGCCCTCGCGCCTGGTCAGTCGGCGCTGGCGCAGGTCAGGCTGGAGGAGCCGCTGGCTCCGCGTTTCGACGATCGATTCATCATCCGCTCGTACTCGCCAGTGTTCACCATCGGCGGAGGCACCGTGCTCGATGTGCTGCCACCTCGTCGCACGAAGCTCAGGGAGCACGAGCGCGAACTGCTCGACGCGCTCGTGGCGCATGATCTCTCGGCGGCGTCCGTGGGGCTTCTGGGCGCTCGCGCCCTACCCATGACGTCGCTTCAGACCGCTGCCGCCTTGGGCGTGCAACGCTCACAGGTGGCCGACGAGCTCAATCGCGCCAAGCTCGAGCGCTTCAAGGTCGGGAGCGACACGTACTTCGTCACGCCTGAGGCCCAGCAGGGACTGCTCCACAGGATCGAGGCGGAGTTGCTCGCCTTCCATGAGGAGAGTCCCAAGGCGACGGGAATCGCTGCGGCTGCGTTGCGCGATCGCGTCGATCGTCGGCTCGATGCCAAGGTATTCGATGCACTGCTCGCACTCGCGGTCGAGGCAGGCACCGCTGCGCTCGATGCCGGTGCAGTGCGCCATCCCAAGGCCGCGGTCTCCGCTCTGGCCGAGGAGGCGACGGCGCGCGAGGCTCTGGGGCCGCTTCTCGCCGCGCAGGCTCTTGCGCCCATGGGCGTCACCGCGCTGGCCGAAGAGGCCGGCATCGATGTGGGAGTCGCTCGCAAGGTGCTCACCAAGCTCGTCGCCGAGGGCACGGTTGTGCGGCTGGGTCCGGAGCTGCACTTCGACGCGGCCGCGATGGCCGCCGCGCGCGACAGTATCGAGACCCATCTGCGTGCCAACGGGGAGATGCTCGCCAAGGACGCTCGAGACCTTCTGGGCACCAGCCGCAAGTACGTGGTGCCGATCCTGGAGTAC
>DFBG01000174.1:9423-12007 GCA_002367305.1 Actinobacteria bacterium UBA3086
GGACCGTTCCTGCGTGCAGGCTTATGAGTCCCTGCACGATGGCCAGCCCCAGTCCTGCTCCCTCGACTCCCGTTCCGCGCGAATCCCGTGCTCGATAGAATCTGTCGAACAGGCGAGGAAGATCCTCGATCGCGATACCGGGTCCGTCATCCATGACTCGGACTTGGACATTGTCATTCTCCTTTTCGCATGCGAGAGTCACGGTCGCTGATTCCGGGGTGTGCTGGAATGCGTTCATGAGGAGGTTGGTGATCGCTCGTTCGAGAAGGTCGGGGTCGCCCATGACCCACATCTCGCCGACGCAGTTGACGCTCACGCTGCGAGCGCCTATCGAGTTTGCTCGGTGCGCAGTCTCTTGTAGCAGAGTCGGGATGTGCAGCGGCTGGAACGAACGCGGTGGTCCGGCGTCGAGGCGAGCGAGCGCGAGCAAGTCCCCGACGAGTCGGGACATCCGGGCGACCTCGTCGCACGCGATGTCGAGTGATTCGGCCCTTTCCTCTGCGTCTGTCTGATCCTGTGCGGCCTCCAGATGTCCGGAGATGATCGTGAGAGGCGTGCGCAGTTCATGTGAAGCGTCGGCGATGAATCGCTTCTGTTCTCTGAACGAGGACTCGAGGCGGTCGAGCATGGAGTCGAGCGCCGAGGCCATCACACCGAGTTCGTCGGCGGGTCCGTCGTACCCGACACGCTCATGCAGTGAGGTCGTACTCACGAGGGCGGCCGTGTCGGCCATCTCCCGAAGGGGGTGCAGAACCTTGGAGGCCACCCATACCGACATGAGAGAAGCCAGTGCGATCACCACGAGCGACGCCGATCCGAGTGCTAGTGCGAGGTTACTGAGGACCTTCTCTGTCTCATCGGTGGCGATCGCCGACTGGAACACGCCCATGCGCTCGTCTTCGGCTCCCATGATGGGAACACTGAGGACCCGGAACGTCATGTTCTCGTTCGTCACATGGGAGAGTTTCATCTCGGCCGTCATCGGCGAAGCTGCAGCTGGGTTGTCGGCCATGGTCTCCAGGGCGATCGACGAGTTCGAGAGGACCTTGCCGTTCTCGAACACGGCGAGGAGTATCACGTTGCGTCCTCCGCTGGATTCCGAACGGGCTTCCAGATAGCCGCGTGAGATGTCGATGATGCCAAGTTCATCCTGGGGATCCCCGCCGATGGCTGCCTCGAATGCATCCGCCTCGTTGATGAGGTTCCTGTCGATGCTGTTCCAGAGGTGTGTCGCGACGGATGTGTAGGCGATGAGCGAGATCGTCGCAGCTCCGATGGTCATCACCATGACCACGGCGAGCGCGACGCGCGTGGCAGCCGTGAGCCGCCTAGTCGCGGACACGATATCCCGCTCCCCGAACGGTCTCGATCGCGCTCGTCTCGCCGGGTTCGTCGAGCTTCCGACGCAAGTAGCCGACATACACATCGACCACATTCGACTCGGTGTCGAAGCCGAACCCCCAAACCGCGTCGAGGATCTGTTGGCGCGTGAGCACCTGTCCGGCGTGACGCATCAGGTATTCCAGAAGTGAGAACTCGCGTGAGGGCAGGTCGGTTCGTCGGCCGGCTCTGCGCGCCACTCTCGTTCTCGTGTCCAGCGTCAGATCACCGGCCTCGAGCAAGTGTGACGAGCTTCGTCCCTGGCGGGTGTTCGCACGGATACGGGCTGAGAGCTCCGCGAAGGCGAAGGGCTTGACCAGGTAGTCGTCGGCCCCGGCGTCGAGCAGTTCGACCTTCTCGTCAATCTCGCCCAAAGCGCTCACGATGATTATCGGGACGTCGGTGCGCTGGGCCCTGATATCACGGAGAGCCTTCTGCCCATCGCCGTCGGGCAGCATGAGATCAAGGAGTATGACGTCGTAGTCGTACGTGACGCCCAGAGCGGTGGCCTCGGCGACGGTCGACGCGCGCTCAACCACATGGCCTTCACCATTGAGGCCCTTCTCCATGAAGGAGGCGATCCGATCCTCGTCCTCGACCAGAAGGATGCGCATCAGTCGTCTTCCTCCTCATGCTCATCGTCATCCTCAGGCTCGTCATCCTCGGCGCTCTCATCATCGTCATCGTGTTCACGGACAGGAGGCGCGACGACTTCGCGATCCGTATCTTCCGCATCCACGATCTCCGACTGCGGTTCGTCTGAATAAGAGGAGTCGGAGTCCGAGGCAGGATTCTGATCCGATGAAGGTGGCGTGGGATCCACCGCGGGGGATTCCGAGGAGGGCGGCGTCTCGGTGCCACCAAGTGTTGCGGATGCATCCTCTGCAAGCTCAGTGTTGGGATCTTGTGGCTCGTCGGGTAGCGATGTCACAAGTGGGCGTTGTGTGACGAGCGCCCGGGGCGGATCGATCGTCGAGGCGGGCAGGACACTGGAGGCCACCGCGAACGTGACCACCCCCAAGAAGAGGGCGGTCACGGTCACGAGAGTCATCGTTGTGGGTGTGGTCATGCGGGGGAATCGCATTGGCTACTCCCTAGTGCGATCAGGGTGTTCACTAATCAGATTGTTCCCTAGTCATCGTTCCCGTCATCATGATGTTCACGGGAGTCGTCATCGTTTGCTCTATCCTCCTCATCCTCATCC
>DFBG01000161.1:0-178 GCA_002367305.1 Actinobacteria bacterium UBA3086
ATTCACACTGACGGCATACTCACGCCCGTACTGGCGCTCACGTGCATACTCCCGGCCGTGCTGGCGCTCCAATCTAGTTGCGCGGGGTCGCATGGGAGGGATACTCCGGACTTCTCAGAACTCGTCGGCAGTAGGTGAACGATCGCTCTGAATGAGCGAGCGACTGTTCCACATAGGG
>DFBG01000161.1:222-1409 GCA_002367305.1 Actinobacteria bacterium UBA3086
TGCAACTGTTCCAGAATTGGGAGCAGTTGCACCCCTACTACCGAGCGACTCCGAATACCTCCTGGAATCCACGCAGCCACACATCGTCGGCACGTCCAACCGGACTTGGCGGCGTTTCAGGCACGCCATCCGCCGAGTTCACGTATGATTCTGGTAGAAAGTCATACGATTCTGGAGCCACGTGAGTCTGGGAATCCTGCGATTCTCACGGGGAATCATTCGATTTCCACCGCGTGCGTCCGACAAGGGGCGGGGCATGAAGACGATCATCGGCGTCATGGGAGGAAGCGAAGCTGATCCGCGCACGCTCGACGCAGCGGAGAAGCTGGGATCTCTCATCGCACGCGAGGGTTGGGTGCTTCTGAGTGGAGGGCGCGCCTCGGGCATCATGGAGGCCTCGGCTCGCGGTGCCAAGGCCGCTGGCGGTCTCACCCTGGGCATTCTGCCCGACACCGACACGCAGGGCGCCTCGGGGCACATCGACATCCCGGTGCTCACAGGTATGGGCGATGCTCGAAACGCCATCAATGCGCTGACCGGCCACGTCATGGTCGTGCTCCGCGGAAGCGTAGGCACGATTTCTGAGGTGGCTCTCGCACTCAGTGCGGAGCGCCCCGTGATCATGCTCGACTTCTCGCTGCGATCCACTTTCCCCGATCACTACGCGCGCGGCCTGATCCGCGACGTTGCCACACCCGAGGAAGCAATCGAGCAGACAAGGACGGTACTCACATGAACCTATCTGGCAAAGTCATTGTCATCACTGGATCCACTCGGGGCATCGGCAAGGCGATCGCCCACGCGTGCGCACGTGAGGGCGCGGCTGTCGTCATCAGCTCGCGGACGACGGAAGCGGTGCAGACCGCCGTTGCCGAGTACCAGTCAGAAGGCCTTTTGGCGTCGGGAATCGCGGCAGATGTCTCAAACCATGAGGACATCGCCGCCCTCTACGATCACGCGATCAAGCAGTGGGGATGCATCGACGTCTGGATCAACAACGCGGGCATCTCGGAAGGCTACCGCCCGCTCGACGAACTCTCGCCAGAGGAGATCACCGACATCGTCTCGATCAACCTCATCGGTCACATGCTGGGCGCGCGCCAGATCCTGCCGTACTTCATGGAGAACGGCGGCATCCTGATCAACATGACCGGACGCGGCTACCGCGGCGAGGCGACTCCCTACAC
>DFBG01000161.1:1453-1781 GCA_002367305.1 Actinobacteria bacterium UBA3086
CCGGGCATGGTCGCGACCGACTTCTACGTGGACATCAACACAAGTCCTCGGCTCGCCTCGACCGCCGACAACTGGCGCTACGCCCTGGACGCGTTCGGGGTTCCGCTGGGCGAAGTCGGAGTGCTGGGAGCCCGCATCGCGGCTGAGACGCCCGGTAAGAAGACCGGCCAAATCTACTCCATGCTGGGCGGCATGCGCCTCGTGCGCGGCATCGCCAAAATCACTTGGTACAAGCTCACCGGCAAGCTTGGCAAGGAGGAGACCGCGTGAACGACGGCTATCACTACCGCAAACGGTCCCGCACGCGAGGCAAGTCGATCGGCCCGCT
>DFBG01000161.1:1840-3988 GCA_002367305.1 Actinobacteria bacterium UBA3086
TCGTCGGATACCTGTGGGTGCCTATGTCGCAGCCGTTCTGATCCTCGTGGTCACCGTGAGCGGCTTCGCGTTCGCCTACTCACGTCCCGTACCGGTGACCGTCGTCGCCCAGCCAGCGGGCTGCACCATCGAGATCCTGGGAATGACCGAGGGCGGCGACTCGCTGGAGTTCGACGATCTGTCGCCGGGCCTCTATACAGCCGAGATCACGCATCGTGGGTTCGCCACTCTCACGCAGGCGTTCACCGTCAAGCGCTTCAAGGACAACGACTTCGCCTTTGAGCTTGAGCCCGAGCTCCAGTACTTGGGCGTGACCGCTCCAGCCGACGCGACGTGCGTCGTCCGCGCCGACGGCGAAACACTCGCCCAGGGCGCAGGCTCCATCACCGCCACGCTGCCCGCAGGGTTCATCGAGTTCGAGGTCACGCAGGCCGGCTTCAACACCTACACGCGCGAACTCATGCTCGACCGCGACACCAATATCGAGATCAAGCTCGATCCGGAGGGACAGCTCGTCCACATCCTGCACATCATGGAGGCCGCAGGCGCGCCCAAAGGCGCCCAGTTCACGCCCGACGGCACGCAGATCTGGACCACGATCCTCAACGGCCCGCCCGCCGTTCTGGTGTACGACGTGGCCACCGGCGAGCTCATCCGCGAGATCGACATCGGATCCGATGGCGCCGTCGAGGTCGCCTTCTCACAAGACGGCTCGCTCGCCTACGTGACGCAGATGGAGACCGCATCAGTGTTTGAGATCGACACCGAGACGTTCGAGACCCTGCGCACCATGAGCACCAACAGCGCGTGGAGCAAGGTCGTGGCGCTCTCGCCCGGCGGCGAGACCCTGTACGTCTCCAACTGGTCGGGCGACGACATCTCCGAGATCGACGTGGCCAGTGGCGAGGTGACGCGACGCTTCCGCACCGGCAACACGCCTCGCGGGATCTATCCCACGCCCGACGGCCTCAGCCTGTACGTCGCCACGTTCGACGGCGGCGAGCTTCAGCGCATCGACTTGGAGTCCGGCGACGTGGAAACGCTCTATGACAGCAAGGGCGCTCTTCGCCACATCGTGGGCGACGCCGAGCGCGGCGTGCTCTACATCTCCGACATGCGCAACGACGTGGTGCTCATCCACGACATGGCAACCGGCGAGACATCCGAGTTCGTCGCCACCGACGAGAAGCCCAACACCATCGTCCTCTCCCCCGACGGCCGCATCCTGTACGTCTCCTGCCGAGGAGAGAACAACGCCGATTCGTACTATCTGCCGGGACCCGAGTGGGGCACGATCCTCATGTACGACACAGCCGACGGAACACCGTTGGACGCCATCGTCGGCGGCAACCAGTGCACGGCGCTGGCGGTCTCGGCCGATGGGTCGCTCATGGTCTACTCGGATTTCCTGGATGACCGGCTGAGNNCGACCTTGCAAAGTAGCCTTTCGAGGCTGATAATGTCACCGCCAGAGGACGGGTGACACCACACCCGAAACGCACAGCACACCCGACACGCACAGAGGGGCACACTATGCCAATCTGCCAATATACGGAGATATGTCCGTTCTTTATCACGGATATCGGATACTCGCCCGAGATGCACCGGACCATGAAGCAGCGGTTCTGTTTCGAGGATAACTCCTCTTGTGTACGTTTTGCCGCAATGGAGGTCCTGGCAATCGAGGACATCCCCGACGACCTTCTGCCCACCGACGCAGANNNNTCACGAGTTTCCGCTGTCACCCATCGCATGGCCACCGAACTGATTCCTGAGCGCACTCAGAACCTGTCCGGCATAGCTGGGATCCCGCTCGGACTCCACCCGGAAGCGCAGAGCGCCGGCAATGATCGGCGCTGGCAGACCCATCTCGTTGGCGGTGTCCACGGTCCATGCTCCCTCGCCGGTGTGTCCCACCATGCCGCTCGCACCCTCGAGTCCCACACCCATCTCCAGATACGCTTCGTGCAACCATCCCACCAGACGTGACTCGACCACGCTCTCGTGCTGGTACACATCGGTCACACGAAGCAGGTCGGGCTTGAGATCGTGCATACGCATGATCTGGAACCCCTCGGCTATCGCCTGCATCATCCCGTACTCGATGCCGTTGTGGACCATCTTCACAAAGTGTCCCGCGCCCGCGCC
>DFBG01000161.1:4044-6245 GCA_002367305.1 Actinobacteria bacterium UBA3086
TCTCGCGCTTGCCGCCGATCATGAGACAGGCGCCATGACGCGCTCCAGCCGGCCCGCCGCTGGTGCCGCAGTCCAAGAAATCAATGCCGGCGGCCGCCAACTTCGCGGCACGCGTCGCGTCTGAACGAAAGTTGGAGTTGCCTCCGTCTATCACCGTGTCGCCGGGATCGAGATAGTCGACGAGTCCGCCCTCGTCGAACAGCGTGGCGTCCACGGGCCTGCCCGCAGGCACCATGAGCCAGACGACTCGGGGCGCCGGCAGCAGCGCGACGAGCTCTCCCAGTGTGGCGGCTGCCTCCAGGCCCTCGTCCTCCATCTCACGCGCACGCTCGACCGTGCGGTTGTAGCCCACCACGCGCCAGCCGTGATCGATAAGATTGCGCGCGATCCCCGCCCCCATCTTTCCCAGGCCGACGACCCCCACGCTGGGGCGATCACCGTTGGAGCCGATACGCCTCGCCAGAGCCTCGTCGGCGGTCCGTAGCACCGCGTCGCTGTCGGGCTCGTAGGTGCCGAGCTCCGTGGCACCGTCGCGCCATGCCTCCACGACCGGGTCGATGAACTCCCACATGGCCTTGATCTCATCGGTGGAGACGAACAGCGTCTGATCGCCGCGCACCGCGTCGAGCATGAGACGGGCGTACTCCTCAACGTACTGGGCCTTCTCAACCTTTTCGTACAAGAAGAAGTTGAACGTGCGCTCCTCCAGCTCGTTGGTGAATCCGGGCTTCTTGGCCCAGAAGTGGATGGTGATCGAGTCGTTGGGCTCGAGGCGGAACACGATGCGATTCTGCACGTGCAGGTTGCCGTCGCACATACAGGGATGCGGGTGACGAAGCGTGACCACGATCTCCTTGCAGACCTTCCCCATGCGCTTGCCCGACTCCATGGTGACGGGCACGCCCGCCCAGCGAGAGCTGCGGAGCGTGGTGCGCAGCTTGAAGTAGCTCTCCGTGACCGACTCCGGCGATACGCCCTCGATCTCACGGAAGCCCTCGTACTGCGCCCGATAGCTGTCGCGAGAGATCTGCTCGCGCGTCAGGGGATGCAGCACATCGACCATGGCCTGCGCACGCGCCTGGCGTATCGCCGCAGCGCCACGAGCGGTCGGTTGTTCCATGGTGATGAGCGCCAACATCTGCAGCAGGTGGTTCTGGCCCACATCGCGCAGTGCACCCACGCCGTCGTAAAAGCGGCCGCGCTTCTCAACTCCCAGCGTCTCCATGAGACGGATGTCGATCGACTCCACCGAGTTGCGGTCCCACGAAGCCTCAAAGAGGTTGTTGGTGAACCGGAAGTTCAGGATGCCTTGCAGCATCTCCTTGGCGAGATAGTGGTCGATGCGATAGATCTGCTCCTCGCGGAACAGGCTGCCCAACAGATCGTCGAGCTCCCTGGCCGTGCGCACGTCGTCGCCAAAGGGCTTCTCCACCAGCACGCGCGTCCAACCCTGCAGGTCGCTGCACGCCTCGGTGAGCCCGCTTGCGAATAGCCGATGAAATATCGTGGCGTAATGCTCGGGCGGCACGGCGAGATAGAAGAGCTTGTTGGAGCACATGCCCCAGCGGTCATCTATCGCCTGCAGATGCGCCTCCGTGGCCATGTAGGCGTCTTCCTGCTCAAAGGAGCCACGCTGATAGGTGAACTGTGCGCAGAACTCCTTCACGCCCGTGAGGTCATCATCCGGATTGGTCTCGGCGATGATACTGCACACGTGCTGTCGGAGGTCCGCGTCACTCCAGTCACGCCGAGAAAAGCCGACCACATGGAACTTGTCGGGCAAGAGCCCACGGGCGTGCAGGTGGTACAGAGACGGGACGATCTTTCTCGCCATCAGGTCTCCGGTGGCGCCGAACACGGTGAGAATCGTGGGGATATTGGCTTCCATGTGCCAAGAACCACCTTTCGGTGTGATCTGCTGCGTGAACGAGGTCAGTACTTGTGACTATTCCCGTTCAGCAAAGGTATATCGACTCCATGAAAATGGTTCTCAGGCACGGAATTTGCTGCAAGCACTTTACTGGAGTAGAGAGCAGGAGTGTCAATGCTGAACACAGACGAAACCCTCCCGGGAAATGACGCGTTCCGTCAGGCCCTTGATGCGCTTGGCTATGCCGTGTGGATTCACGACAAGACCACGATCCGATACGCGAATCCCGCCGGACTCCGCCTGCTCAACGCCTCCGATCCCAGCGATGTGA
>DFBG01000055.1:0-2127 GCA_002367305.1 Actinobacteria bacterium UBA3086
CGCGCACAGTCAAAAGCGACCTCAACCGACACATCGTCGCCCACAAGACCGCTCGCCATCAACTGCCCATCCCGCATGGGCAGCTGCCCCGAGGTGTACACCGTGTCGCCATCGCGGACCGCGGGCACATACGAACCCACCGCGGCCGCAGGTTCCGGAATCACCAGACCGCACGCATCCAAACGCGCCTGCATCGACATGAGTCTCTCCTACTTGATGACGATCGTGTCGGCAAGATGGTTGAGCTCCATGATGACCGCCGATATCTGGCGCGAGGTCTCGGCAGCCTGCTGGCTCACCTGCGCGACCTCCTTCATGGAGATGACGACCTGGTCCGACGCGGTGCGCTGCTGCTGCGTGGCAATGGATATCTGTTTGGCGGAATCAGTGGTCTCCTCGACCTGGCTCACGATCTTATCGAGGGCATCTGCGGTTCCCCGGGCACGGTCCTTGCCCTCGTCGACCTTCTTGGCAGCACGCTCCGTCGCCATGATCAGCGACGAGGTGGACGCCTGAATCTCACGAACGACACGACCGATCTCCTGCGTGGACTCGGTGACGGAATCCGCGAGCTTGCGAATCTCCTCGGCGACAACGGCGAAACCCTTGCCCGCCTCACCCGCACGTGCGGCCTCGATAGCCGCGTTGAGCGCGAGAATCTTGGTCTGCTCGGCGATGTCATCGATGATCACCAGCACTCTGCCGATCTCCTGGCTGCGATCGCCCAATGCGAGGATGCGATCCGAGGAGGCCTGTGTGGTCTGGCGGATCTCCTCGATGCCCTCCGAGGTGTCCGCGACCGCCTGCATGCCCTCTTCTGCGCTGGCAAGCGTGCGCTCAGCGATGGCCACCACGGCCGACGAGTTATCGGCGATCTGCTTGGATGTCTGTGCGAGTTCCTCGACAGTGGCAGAAGTCTCCGTGACCGCCGCCGCCTGCTCTGCTGCGCCTGAAGCCTGTTCCTCGGTCGCGGCGAGCACCTCTGCGGTCAACGCGCGGATGTCGTTGTTGATGGTCCCCGCCTGACGGAGCATGGTGGTGACCTCACCGAAGAGTCGAACGAGCTCTGAGCTCTGCTCATCGAGACCGCTGGCCTTGTTGATGTCGAGGCCGAGGCGATCCTTGGCCGTGAGCAGCACGCCCAACATGAGTTTCTCTGACGTGCGTATCGCCACGAAATAGCAGAGCAGACCAAGGCCCACGCCTGCGGCGACGCACATTGCCCAGAAGACAATGGACGCAGTCGAACTCTTCGCCTCAACAAAGAACCCTGCCATCAAGGGAAAGGCGACCCCGATGCCAACACCAGAGGCGATCATTATCGCCAGTAGACGCTTGCTGGTGACTCCCATGTGACCCTTATCACTCACGTGATGCCTCCCGTTGCTCAGCAATGAACCACGAATATGATATCAGCCCGCGTACTCGACCGACATACCCTTGCAGACCGATACCCCATGGGGTATACTTCAACACGCCCCGCAACTTGCGCACGCCTTACTGAGCATATCTGTCCGACGCATCATGACAGGAGCCCGACGAATGAGTACCATTGCCATAGACAATACACGCTGCGACCGCTCCCCTGGTTGCCCGTCCCGACGTGTGTGCCCCAAGGGTGCCATCGTCCCCGTTGAAGGTGGCCACTACCCTGGCGCCCACGGCTATCGGGTTCTCGAAGAGCGATGCACCGGCTGCGGGATCTGTGCGCGTGTATGCGCCGGTGGCGCGGTCTCTATCGGATAGGATGGGACACATGAGCAACCCGATCATCACCATAGAGGTATTCGACCTGCCCTCTGCCGCTTCATGCTACAGCGGCGGTTGAGGACCCTCCTGGTCTCCGGAGGAGATCACAGCCATTGTCCGCACCGAGATTGAGAAGCGCTTCGCCGACGCGGCCACCATCAGCTACCTCGACGTGAAAAATCCCGAAGTCAAGGCTGCGCACCCCGAGTTGATTGCAGACATGGAGAAGCGCGGTCTGCTCTACCCCGTGACGGTGATGGACGGGGTCCCCGTCTATGACGGAGCCGTTTCCTACCCTGCGATCCTACGTGCGGTGCAGAACAAGCTCGCAGATGCGGAGGTCACTCCCGCCAGCTAGCTGTAGTTCCCATGGACGTT
>DFBG01000055.1:2242-2588 GCA_002367305.1 Actinobacteria bacterium UBA3086
GCGGCGTTGATGCTCTGCATCTTGTGAGTCGCAGCTTTCTGCGAACGGGCACCCGCGCGATCCGGATGGTACTTCATGCTGAGGGCACGATATGCCTTCTCGATGACCACTGGATCGGCATTCCGGTGCACTTGCAGAGTTGTGTAGTGATCCATTGGTCTCCTAGTGTCGCTGACAAGTATCCGATGGAACGAGTGTGGGCTCCAGATAAATCTCCACAACGTTAGGGCAGTTGGAGTTGGCGAGAAGCATCGTGTCCTGACAGATCCTCACGAGAACAGCCTCTTGCGGCTCTCCGGTTGCATCTGATTCAACGGGCGCAGGGGTCACGGGTGCTTTACGCTGT
>DFBG01000173.1 GCA_002367305.1 Actinobacteria bacterium UBA3086
CATGGCGATCAGGGGCGACATCAACGCCGCTGGAATTCCGCAGGTCTCGCCAGCAGGAGGCACGGTCGTCACCTCGGATTTCGATCCGTTGGTGTTTCAGACGCCGTGGTCGAACACGCTCGTCGCGCCTTTCACCTTTGAGTATCTTGAGGAACAGGGCATAAGCAAGATCGCACTCATCAGCGATTCGGGCGGTTTTGGTAAGGATGGAGCCGCAGTTGTCGCTGACCTGATCACCGGGTTCGATATCGAGATCGTCGCAACCGAGGAGTTCAATCCCGGTGATGCCGACATGACCGCGCAACTGACCAAGATCAAGGGGTCTGGCGCTGAAGCAGTCATGATCGTCTCCGCGGGCAAGGAGGCTGCGATCGTAGCGAGCAACATGGACCAGCTTGGGATGGAAGTCCCGCTTGTTGGCACACATGGCAATGCGCGCATGGAGTTCATCGAGGGTGCCGGTGACGCAGCGGAAGGGTTCGTGTTCGCTGCAGGCAAGATCCTCATCCCCGAGTCATATGGCACCGACACTGAGAACTACGACGTGGCGATGGACTTCATCGAGCGCTACACCGAGGCGTACGGTGAGGCGCCCAACACCTTCGCAGGTCACGCGTATGATGCTCTGCACATCATCGTCGACGCTTTGGGACGGGTCGATGGTGAAGTGACGGGTGAGTCACTGCGTGAGGCGATCGAGGGAACATCGGATTTCGTCGGCATCGGGGGCACGTTCAACTACTCCGCTACTGACCACAACGGTATGGCTGCTTCAGATCTGGTGATGTACCGGGTCGAGGGCGGCGCTTGGGTTCTTGCCGAGTAACAACTGATGAAACTCTGGAGGTCGACCATGATTCGTCGCATGAGAATGTTGTTCGCGATCGCATGTGTGATCGCTTTGTTGGTGACTGGATGCGCATCTGATGACAGCGGTTCTGATACGGGTTCGTCCACGTCGGGCGAGGCGTATCGTATCGGCGCTGTGCTATCACTTTCCGGCACGTACGCCGGTCTGGGCGCACCGGAACGCAATGCCATAGAGCTCGAAGTGGCTCGGATCAACGACGAGGGCGGCGTGCATGGTCGGCCCATAGAGGTTCTGTTCGAGGATGATGGTACCGATGAGGCTAAGGCTCAGGCCGCAGTCACATCGTTGCTAGAGAAAGAGGACGTGATCGCGATCATCGGCGCGACGGGCACCGGTCAATCGATGGCTGTCCGTGCGGATGTCGAACGCGCGAGCATTCCGCAGGTCTCCATGGCGGGTGGCAGCGTGATCACCGATGACTTCAACGACTGGGTCTTTCAGACTCCCTGGTCCAACAGGGTTGTTGTTCCTTTCACGCTGGACTATCTGAAGGAGCAGGGCGTGGAGAGCATCGCGCTCATCTCTGACTCCGGCGGCTACGGAAAGGACGGTCGGCAGGTCACTCTGGACTTCGTCGATGAGTATGGGATAGAGATCGTCGCCGATGAGACCTTCAATCGCGGTGACGCGGACATGACCGCGCAACTCACCAAGATCAAGAGCGCCGAGCCCGACGTCGTGTTCATGTGGTCAGCCGGCTCCGAGGCGGCGACGATACTCAAGAACTGGATCGACCTCTGGGGTGCGGGACCGCTGCGGTTCAAGAGCGGTGGGAACGCGAATCAGAGTGCAGCGGGAGCACCTCTGATCATCGGTGCTCCGGGCAATGCGCGGGTCGAATTGGCTGAGGGTGCGGGTGACGCTGCTGAGGGGTTTGAATTCGCGGCCGGAAAGATCCTGTTGCTCGAAGCGTACGGCGACTGCGTCGGCGAGCGTGGAGTGGCCTCTGATTTCATCGATCGATATACCGCTGAGTATGGTGAGGGACCCGATATCTTCGCGGGTCACGCGTACGACGCGATCAATATCGTGGTCGAGGCCATGAGGCGACTTCCCGAGGATTTCACCTCCTCTGACTTGCGCGATGAGATCGAGAACACGGCTGATCTCGTCGGCGTCGGCGGTACGTTCACCTATGCCGCCGACGACCACAACGGCCTGTCGGAGGAGGACATCGTCATGTATCGCATCAGTGACGGCGTCTGGACTCTCGTCGAGGGGGACTAGCACCACGTGGGTGGCTCCGAGCTCCTGCAGTTCGTCATATCCGGTCTCAAGAACGGATCAATTTACGCGCTCGTATCCTTGGGATTCACTATCGTGTACGCCTCAACCGGCGTGATCAACTTCGCGCAGGGCGAGTTCTACATGCTCGGTGGCATGTTCTCTGTCTGGGTGTTCGCCACCTTTGGACTACCTCTGCCGCTGGCTGCGCTGTTGGGGATACTTCTCACTGCGGCTGTCGGCGCGGTGTTCGAACTTCTGGCCATTCGACCTCGGAAGGACGGCGACCAGCTCGCGCTCATCATCATCACGGTCGGCGGGTCGTTGCTGCTGAGTTCATTGGCGCGCCATTTCTTCGGTCCGGACGAGTTGGCTCTGCCGGCGTTCACCGCGGGGCCATCGGTCCGTTTGTTCGGTGCTGCGATCGAGCGTCAGACGCTCTGGATATGGGGTCTCACGCTCGTGGCCGTGGTTCTGCTGAACTGGGTGTACAACAAGACGA
>DFBG01000061.1:0-1053 GCA_002367305.1 Actinobacteria bacterium UBA3086
CTCCGGATCGAACACAGTTTGAATAGAATCGACCACGAGGAGATCCGGCTTGGACTTCTTGACGACAGCCTCAACGGCGACGATGTCGACCTCGGGAAGCAGCTTGAGTCGAGCACCGTCCATCCCGAGCCGACGAGCCCGCAAAGACACCTGTGTCGGGGACTCCTCACCACAGACATACAGAACGTCCGCGCCAACGGCGGAGACTGCGCCGGTGACCTGTAGCAGGAGTGTTGACTTCCCGATTCCGGGCTCACCGCCCAGAAGGGTCAGGGATCCAGGCACGAGACCACCACCGAGCACGCGATCGAACTCACTGATTCCAGTCGGACGTCGCTCCTCAATCTGACCGCTGAGGTCACCAAGTGAAACCGGAACCGCTGCATCAGAGCGGCGGGACGATGAGTTCGTCGCGGAGTCAACTTCCTCGACGAACGTACCGAACTCGCCGCACTCGGAACATCGTCCTGTCCAGCGCGGTGCCGAAGCACCACACTGCTGACATCGCCAGACGACGCGATCTCGTGCGCTCACGTCTACTCGCTCGCAGCTCCGCCGATGGCTCCACCGGAAGAACCGCTGGCACCACGACGCGGCATGCTCGGGGACGTCGCCCGGTCTTCGACCGCCTTCTCGGGAACGACAACCGTTCCCTCCCCTTTGGCGAACGTGATGCTGTCATCCTCGACACGCACCTCGACGATATCTCCCGACTGCCACTGCCCGGCGAGTATCTGCTCGGAAAGAGGGTCCTCGATATTTCGCTGGATCGACCGTCGCAGAGGCCGTGCACCTAGAGCGGGATCGAAGCCTTCTTTCCCGAGGAACGTGCGCGCCTCGGGTGTGAGTGCGAGCCCCAACCCTTGCAGTAGCAGTTGCTGTCGCAGCCTGTCAGCCATGAGGTCGACGATCTGCTCGATCTCCTCATGCGTGAGGTCGTGAAATACGATGGCCTCATCGACACGGTTGAGGAACTCTGGCCGGAACATCTTCTTCAGCTCGCTGGTGACCCGCTCCTTGAGACCGTCATACGACAGCCCATCAACTTCAGCC
>DFBG01000061.1:1140-13637 GCA_002367305.1 Actinobacteria bacterium UBA3086
TCTTCGAGAATCTGCAGCAGGACGTTGAATACATCGGGATGCGCCTTCTCGATCTCGTCGAAGAGAACGACCGAATATGGCTTACGGCGAATGAGTTCGGTCAGTTGACCACCCTCATCGAAACCGACATAGCCGGGAGGCGAACCGATCAGTCGAGAAACGGTGTGCTTCTCCATGTACTCGGACATGTCGAGCTGTATCAGCGCATCCTCGCTACCAAAGAGGAACGACGCCAGAGCCTTGGAGAGCTCTGTCTTGCCGACTCCTGATGGCCCGAGGAAGATGAACGACCCGGCTGGCCGACGAGGATCTTTGAGCCCAGCACGTGCTCGGCGGATGGCCTTTGAGACCGAGGTGACCGCCTCATCCTGACCCACGATGCGCTCATGGATCGTTGCCTCCATCCGGAGCAGTTTGGCAGTCTCCTCCTCGGTCAGCGCGGTGACCGGCACGCCAGTCCACATCGAGACCACTTCAGCGATCTCAACCTCGGTCACCTCGACGAGGCGCCGTGCTTCAGGCTTGAGCCACTCCTCTTCCATGGCGCGCTTCTCGGCAAGGGTCTGCTTCTCCGTGTCGCGCAACGAAGCAGCCTTCTCGAACTCCTGTGCCTCGATAGCCGCCTCTTTCTCCGCCCGTACTCGACGAAGACGATCTTCGACTTCTTTCACACCGGGAGGTGCGGTCGTCATCTGAATTCGCATCTTTGACCCGGCCTCATCGATGAGGTCGATCGCCTTGTCCGGCAGGAACCGATCGGATATATAGCGGTCAGCGAGCGTCGCCGCCGCATCGATGGCGCCATCCGTGATGGAGACCCGGTGATGTGCCTCATAGCGGTCACGCAGACCCTTGAGTATCTCCACGGTCTCCTCGACGCTGGGTTCGCCCACAAGAATCGGCTGGAAGCGACGCTCAAGGGCGGGATCCTTCTCGACGTATTTGCGATACTCGTCGAGAGTGGTCGCCCCGATGGTCTGCAGTTCCCCTCGGGCGAGCGCCGGCTTGATGATGCTGGCCGCGTCGATCGCACCCTCTGCGGCTCCGGCACCGACAAGTGTGTGCATCTCGTCAACGAACAGGATGACGTCTCCCCGCTCACGAATCTCCTTCATGACCTTCTTGAGTCGATCCTCGAACTCACCCCGGTACTTGCTACCCGCCACGAGCGCAGCGAGGTCCAAAGTGTAAAGTTGCTTGTCCTTGATCGTTTCAGGCACCTCGTCGGAAGCGATGAGCTGTGCCAAGCCCTCCGCAACGGCGGTCTTGCCCACTCCCGGCTCACCTATGAGTACGGGATTGTTCTTGGTGCGCCTGGACAGGATCTGCATGACGCGCTCGATCTCCTGCGCGCGGCCGACCACCGGGTCGAGCTTTCCATCCGATGCCTGACGCGTCAGATTGCGTCCGAACTCATCCAGAATGGCTCCGTCGCGACCACCGCGGCGTTCGTCGCCCCCCTGTTCCGCCTGCTTGCCGTAATGACCAGAGAGAAGTTGTATGACTGCGGAGCGAACCTTCTCAAGATCGGCACCGAGATTGAGAAGCACTTGCGCAGCAACACCCTCGCCCTCACGGATGAGGCCGAGCAAGATATGCTCCGTGCCTATGTAGTTGTGCCCCAACTGCAGAGCCTCGCGAAGCGAGAGCTCGAGCACCTTCTTCGCGCGCGGAGTGAAGGGGATGTGGCCAGTCGGCACGAATGTTCCTCGGCCGATAAGCTCCTCGACTTGGGCATGGACATCCTCGAGCGAGATATTGAGAGACTGGAGCGCCTTGGCGGCGATACCGTCCTGCTCGCGGATCAAACCGAGCAAGAGATGCTCGGTTCCGATGTAGTTCTGATTAAGCAGCCGCGCCTCTTCTTGGGCGTACACGACAACCCGGCGGGCCTTCTCGGTGAAGCGTTCGAACATCTGTGTTCCACCTCTCGCTTCCAAGAGAACCAACGGTCGTAGAATCGACCCTACAGTCTGGTGGATAGAGTATACCCGCATGCACTGACACGAACGAGCGACGTAGGAGATTCGTAGCAAGGAATGTACCAGAATCTAAGTGCTTATGACTCAGATTGGTGAAGATCTCAGGCTTCCGGACGCATGTGCGGGAAAAGCAGCACGTCTCGAATCGATGCGGAGTCGGTGAGAAGCATGACCAACCGATCGATGCCTATCCCAAGACCACCGGCTGGCGGCATGCCGTACTCCATGGCGCGGAGATAGTCCTCGTCGTACCCCATGGCCTCATCATCTCCACCCGCCTTCGCCTCGATCTGCTTGGCGAAACGCTCGCGCTGATCAACGGGATCCACGAGTTCGGAGAACGCATTCGCGATCTCGCGCCCGGTGACGATCAGCTCGAAGCGCTCGGTGAGCTCGGGCTCGCCCGGTTTCTTGCGAGCGAGGGGTGAAGTCTCGAGCGGATACTCGGTCACGAACGTGGGCTGCACAAGGTTACCCTCGACCAGCTTCTCGTAAATCTCGGTGATGAGCTTGCCCTTGCCCCAAGACTCATCGGTCGGCACCTCGTGGGTCACGCAGAGCGCACGCAGCTCCTCGACAGAGCGAGCGAAGGACACGTCCTCCCCTGCGGCCTCAGAGGTGAGCTCGATCATGGTACGGCGCGCCCAGGGACCCGAGAGGTCGATATCGACACCCTGATAGGTGATCTGCAGTGTGCCGAGAACCTCTTGCGCCGCTGCCGCGACAATACCCTCGGTGAGGTCCATCATGCCCTCGAGATTAGTGAAGGCCTGATACGCCTCCAGCATGGTGAACTCAGGATTGTGCCGAACCGAAATGCCCTCATTGCGGAACGAGCGATTGATCTCATACACGCGATCGAATCCGCCGACGAGAAGCCGCTTAAGATACAGCTCCGGCGCAATGCGCAAGTAGAACTCCATGTCGAGCGTGTTGTGGTGGGTCACGAACGGACGCGCGGTCGCACCACCGGGAATCGGATGCAGCATAGGAGTCTCGACCTCAAGGAACTCCTGGGCTTCCATATACCGACGGACCGCCGATATGATCTGAAAACGGGCCTGGAATACATCCCTGACCTCGCGATTCATGATGAGATCGACATATCGCTGTCGATAGCGTGTCTCAGTGTCGGTGAGCCCGTGGAACTTCTCAGGCAGCGGACGCAGCGACTTGGAGAGAAGGAGAACCTCGGTGGGTGACACCGATAGCTCTCCTCGACGAGTACGCAGAACTGAGCCGGTGGCACCTACCCAGTCGCCCACATCCAGCGAGCGAATGGTTTCGTAGCCATCCTCACCCAGGAGATTGATTCGACAGAAGAGTTGCAGGTCCTCAGTGGCGTCGCGAACCACAACGAATGCCACCTTGCCTTGATCACGCTTGGCAACGACGCGACCCGCGACCGAAACTACGTCCGCGGCGTCTTCCCCGGCCTCGAGGTGACCATACGCAGCAATAACATCAGAAGCGCGGTGCGTGTAGTCGAATCGATCTCGATACGGGGTTCCACCGGACTCGATGATTGCATCGCGCTTGGCGCGACGTACAGCGAACGGATCCTCGACGGGCTGGCCCTCTGGTGTGTGTGCGCCCGTCTCGTCAGTCATTGGCTAGAGGGTGATAGAGCGAACCGAGTACTCCAGCTCACGGCCGGAGGGGGTGGCAACCTTGACCGTTGCGCCCTTCTTTGCGCCGATGATCGCCTGACCCACCGGCGACTCATTGGATATCTTGTCATGAGCCGGATCAGCCTCGGCGGAACCCACGAGCTGATAGACGTGAATATCACCGGTCTCAGAATCCTCGAGCTCAACACGCGAACCAAGCGTGACCTTGTCGCACTTAGAAGGAGTGTCGATGACAGTGGCATTCGCCAGAATCACTTTGACTTCTGCGATGCGGCCCTCGACCCACGCCTGCTCATTCTTGGCATCGTCGTACTCGGAATTCTCGGAAATGTCTCCGAACTCCTTGGCCTCCTTGATACGCTCGCCAACCTCGCGACGACGTACAGTCTCGAGATGGAGAAGCTCCTGCTCAAGGGTTTCGAGTCCTTCGGCGGTAAGAGCGATGTCTTTGTGCATGTTCATTACTCCGTGATCCTGCTCGACGGACGGACGTGTGAGCCGAGATGTACTACGTCGGGCTGCCCCTTATCCGGGCAGCCCGAAAATTGTCCTCGGTAGTATACCCCATGCAAGGGCCACCGCAAGGGTCAACCCGTCACACGGTCACTCGCCAACCTGACGCAGACGTATCTACTCGTCGTCCTCGTCAGCCGTATCGTCCTTGGCATCCTTTGCGTCGCCGTCAGCTTCGTCGTCCTCGTCCTTGCCGTCCACGCCGTCGCGGACAGCCTTCATCGTCTTGCCAATAGACTTGCCCAGAGCGGGCAGACGCTTCGGGCCGAACAGAACCAATACGATGACGAGGATAATCGCCAACTCCTGAACACCCAATCCGGGAATAAGTGCAGCCATGACGCCTCCATCTTTCGCGAATCCGATACTTAAAGCCGACGACACGCGTCGGCATGTTCACTGGGGGCTAGAGTAACACCATGCTCAGACTCTCGCCACGCCCTCGGTGCGCGAGAGGTAGTACAACGTATGTAGCAACTCTCGCACCGGGTCGGTGTTATGTAGCGTAACCCCGTCGGTCACCTTAACTAAATTCGCACAGTAGTTGAGAATCACCTTGATCCCCGCTTCGCACATCCGATCAGCAACATCCTGGGCCGCTTCCGGCGGCACGGCAATCACGCCGACAGCAATGGACTGTTCTGCCACGACTCGCCCAAGCTCGGATATGTCCTGCACGATGATGTCGCCGATTCGGCCACCCACCTTGTGCGAATCGTTATCAAAAATCGCCGAAACGAGGAAGCCCCTGGCCCGCAGTCCATTGTATGAGGCAATGGCCGAGCCCAAGTGTCCCGCCCCGACTAGGACCAGACGATGCGTGTGATCCGAACCAAGAATATGCTGAATCTGATCGATCAGCGTTGTGATCTCGTACCCGACTCCGCGCTTGCCGAACGATCCGAAGTGAGTGAGATCCCGTCGAATCTGGGCAGGATTGATCTCAGTCATCTTGCCCAAGAGGGCCGAGGACACCGTGAAGGAACCCTCCTGGCGCAACTGAATCAGAACACTCAGGTACGTTGGCAGGCGTTCGATAACCCCTTCTGGTATGCGATCGATCTCAGATGCACTCACCGAGACTCCAGATGCCGAAGAACAGTGAGTACATTGTAACAATGGTTACAAACACAGACAAGGCTCGCCGCAGAGGAAGTCAACCTAGAAGACCGCCCCATCCAGAGCATGCGCACATGCACAGTCACGCTCAACCGGAAGGGCTGGAATCATGGAATAGAGCAGGTCCTTGAGCTTGTGGTTGTTCTCACCGAACACGCGAATGACTTCTTCGTTGCTCACCGGCTCGACGCCCTCTGCGCCGGCATCATGATCCGTGATCAGCGAGATATTGCAGTAGCAGATCTCAAGCTCACGCGCGAGATAGCACTCAGGATACTGAGTCATGTTGATAACTTCCCAGCCCTGCGAGGCGAACCACTTGGACTCGGCGCGCGTGCTGAATCGTGGACCCTGGATCACGACGACAGTTCCGCTTGAATGAGTCGTGATTCCGAGTGCGGAAGCTTTCTCTGTGGCAACCTCGCGCATGATGGAGCAGTACGGATCTGCAGAGGAGACATGCGTAGTGAACGGGCCGTCGTAGAAGGTGTCCTTGCGACCCCATGTGCGATCAACGAATTGATCACAAATCACGAAGTGCCCCGGCTCCACCTCGGGCTGAAGCGACCCACAGGCGTTGGGACCGATGATCCGTCCCACGCCAAGCTCCTTCATGGCCCAGACATTCGCTCGATAGTTGATCATATGCGGCGGAAGCGAGTGATCCTTGCTGTGTCGGGGCAGGAAGGCGACCGTTCGGCCACCGATCTCGCCATACATGATGGGCGAAGATGGCGCACCGAAAGGAGTATTCACTTTGAACTCTTGCGGGTTGTCGAGCAGCTCATAGAATCCTGAGCCACCGAAAACTCCGATTTCAGCTTTGGGGTAATCCATCAGCGTGTCTCCTGTCAGGATCTCAGTCGTCGGACAACGTCAGCACCAGACGATTCTAGAGTATTCCTCGATTACTTGCGTGCATTCATGCAGGAATGCGCCGATACTCATCATCTTCGCTTGTTGTGGCGACGTCCGATTCGTCCTCAATAGACCGAGGCGCATACAGCGGCCTCCGGAACAAATTGTCTAGGTCTGTCCAACGCTCATCAACCAGAGATGCGGTACTCGTGTACGCGAGAAAACCCGCCGCCTTTGCATCCATGTTGTCAGCGTGGTGGAGCAGAAGTGCCTCAAGGGTGGACGGCCGTTTCGGGGCGCCCCACTCCAACTCACCATGATGAGAGAGTATCGCGTGTGAGAGCGCCATGGAGACCCTCTCTCCAACAGCAGGTCGAATTCGGGAGACTGCCGCGTGATATCGTCGCTCGCCGAGTATGACGTGACCGAGCAACCTCCCCTCGTCGGTGTATTCGATCACCGTATTGCACGTGAGTTCGTCGACTTTGCCGACATCATGTAGGAGCGCGGCGCCGACCAACAGGTCGCGGTTCACATGCTCGTACGTCTGTGCCAATGACTCACAGATTCGAGTGACCGCGACTGTATGCTCCAAGAGACCGCCGATATGCGCATGATGATAGGTCTGCCCACCCGGTGAGGCACAGAATCTATCGAAGAATCCGTCTTGCCCGAATACGGATTGCACTATTCGCCGCACATCACGATCACGAATCGTGGCTGCCAGTGTGCGGAATTCCGAAGCGAGCTCAGCAATGTCTCGCCGAGTTGTCGGAATCATGTCCCCCTGGTCAAAGTCAGTCGAAGGGGCAACGTTCTCAACGGTGATGCGCTTGCGGCCGCGATAGGAGCTGACCGTGCCCTTGAGCCGCACTGCGCCACCAGCGGGTAGGCGAGCAGCGCCTGATGAAGGACGGAACATGACCGCAGAAATACTACCCGTGCGATCGCTCGCATCCGCCACAAGGTAGGCCTCACCGGTTTTGGAGGTGCGCATCTCCTTCGACCTCAGCACGAACACCGAATCGACACGCTGCCCTTGAGCCAGCTCGTTCACGTATTGCTTCTTCATCATGACCCTCCCGATGTCCGCTGCTTGCACGGAGCATACGAGATGGGTCTGACATCATCGAGGTATGCCCACCCGGGCGACCGCCCCGGGTTCCACCCCGTAGCGCTCAGCTGCATCACCCATGCGCACGGACAGAGTCAGCCAGCCCGATGAGTCCACCAGTGCAACTGGCTCACCTTCGGCCACATCGGCAAAGGTGCGGGCGAGCGGCACGTTGATGATCAGATGGCCGAAGCCGAACTCGATGCGCTCTGCCCACAGCCCGTGCGCTCGCAGTTCATTTGCGGAGATTGAGAGTCGCAGAGATCCGAACCTGTCGGATTCGATCACCTCCGCGACCATATGCCCTCCCTCGAGATGAGCGAGTTCGAACGGGCCCGGCACGAGGGTCCTCTGATCGACGGGTACACCCAGTGAGGATGGGTCAATTCCACACGCCAGTGCTGCTGCCGCCGGCGCCAGGACGTCACGAGCATGGAATGTCGGGGAGGGCTCTCTGAAATCAATCTTATCGGGCTCGATCGCATACACCTGATCGATGCCGCCCGCACGGAGCGCCGCAGGCACCAGGACACCATTGTCTGGCCCCACGAGGCGCGTTCCGTTCCGGGTGACGATGCAGAGATCACGACGGCCCCCGCCGACCCCTGGATCGACAACCACCAGATGGATGGCCTCGGGAAGCTGGTGAACTCCAGCAACAGCCATTGCGGCACCCTTGCGGATGTCAAAAGGCGGGATCTGATGACCGAGATCGACGACACGAGCCTGAGGGCATGCCCGATACACCACCGCGTGACACACGCCCACCCATGTGTCCTCAAGACCGAAATCAGAGATGAAGCCGATGATGGACTGCACCATGAACCCCCTGCGGATCGCCGCCTGTTACTCCACTATACGCCCGATACAGGACGCAGAGCAGCGCGCCTCGGGTACTATGGTGTCATCCGACGATGGAGGTACACGTGCCGCCGCACTCCAAGCGCATCGCACTCGTTCTGCTCCTCGCAATCACCGCCATACTCATGGCGGGCTGCGCGAAAGACTCCATCTCATGGGTTGATGAAGGAGCTTCATACACGGTCGCCGATGCAGAGAGCCTGGCACGACGTCTCGCAGATGACCAGAATTCGGGCACTCCAGTGAGCCAGGCGTACGACCTACGTCAAGCAGCACTCGCAGATCTCCGAGGCAACGGAGATGACGCATCGAAGCTCGCAGATCTTCTTACGCGAGTCTTCGTCAACGATGTCCGCTCGGTACCCTTCTACACAGAGGCAGCTCGGGTGGATGGCGTGGACACATGGCTCGTAATCGAATCATGGGGGCCTTCTGGTGGCACGCTTGAATCGACCAGACTATGGGTTTTTGAGCGGGCGACTGGTGACGTGATACTTGCCACCGCCGTGAACTGAGGCCGCTTCAGCCACACAACGCCTGACGGTATTCGTCAACGAGAGCAGGGGCCTGGCCCACGACACACGAGAGTTCTAGCTCCCGCACGATTGCTGAACCCTCTCGACCGGACTCACGCAAATCTCTCACGAGGGACTCCGCAATGGCTCGCTGATGGAACTCGCGAACCCCTGCGCCTTTCGCACGCACGCTCCTCTGGCGAATAACTCTCCAGAAGTACGCCCTCACCCGTCTCTGGTCGACAGGGCCGATCTCGTTCGGGACGCGTCCGATCATGCCGCGCTGCGTGGCGGACCTCGCTGCCTCAATTAACTCCGACGGCAGCGCCTCGCGATTCATGGAATCACGTACGACATCATCGAGGTAGGCGCCGAGTGTGCGTAAAGGGGCTTCCTGATCCCACATGCTGATACTCCTCTGTCGAACGAGTGTTCGCAGAGAGCATATGATGCGGGTCTGACATGGAGTCTAGTCGGGCTACTCCATGGGGAAAATGCAGGTGATTGAAGCGCGGTTCACGGCAAGATACTCCGGTTCGAAAAGGATTTCGTCGGTCTTGAGGTCTCGAACCTTGGCGCCGGTAATTGCAAAGAAGTCCTTCGCCTTGGAATTGAGGGCGTCAGTCAAGCGACTACCAGCCAGAACGTGCATCTCACCTTCGATGCGGTACGCATTGGTGGCAATCACGACCTCGACCCGATCCTTGCTGGTGTAAACCATGACTTCCTCCTTCTCGTGGTACATCAGAATCTACCGCATATCGCCAGATATTGCTAAGTGGCACCGATCGCCTGTGCGAGTTGCAGAAGTTGCACGCGAGCAGCTGTTGCAAGCCCGAGCTCCACGAAGGTGAGGACGAGTGCGAGCCCCAGCGCGAGTCTGGCGTCCCAGAGAGTCTCTGCACGCCTCTCGAACAGCGGTAGAAGAACCACGATCACGAGATTCACCGCGCAGAAAGTCAGTACGATCGCGACGCCGGTGAGAAGCGGAAAGAACACGCCCATGTGGGGAGCGACCCAACGAACCGCAGCGAATGTGACAGGAAGCGCCGCGATCCACGCAATTCCTTCCTGAGGAGTTGCGAGAACGGCACCCATTCCGGGGCGTTTCCACAACTGACCATTGATCAAGGGAACGGTCAGTGCACCGATTGCGAATCCGGCCATGAGTCCGGTGACCAACCGAAGATCGTTGGTGGTGGCTCTCCACCCTGCATATGACGAAACCCCGTCGAGCGCCATCGCACCGATGAAGATCGCAATCGCCACCCACGCCCAAAGAGGAGGGAGTTCCGAAGGCCGACGCCGACGAGAGAGTGCAACAATAACGCCGAATGCCACAAGGAAGCCCAAATAGATGCCTGTATCCCTCGCGCACACGGGATACTGCAGCCCGCCACCGAACAGTGACCGCTCAGGAAGCTGGTGACACAGACCATAACCGAGCCATGTGAGCAGAGTTTCGATCACGCGGTATCCGTCCATGAGAAACGAGAGCAGGCCGGGCGAATCGCCCGGCCTGCCTGTCTGTCTTCTGGTCGGGATGGCGGGATTCGAACCCACGACCTCTGCGTCCCGAACGCAGCGCTCTACCAAGCTGAGCCACATCCCGACGAGGCGAAATGATACACGTTCGAAGCTCACAGGGCAAAAGATTCCTGTGGCACTTCTCCGGGACTCACAAGAACAGGGCCCGATCCGCGAACGGACCGGGCCCTGCATCAACTCATAGTGCTCGAAATACCTAGTCGGTCAGGTACTTCTGTGCTTCGCGAACGTGGCAGTAGGAGCAGTACGTCTCCTCGTGACACTCGAAGCAGTTGGCCGCTCCACTCTCAGCAACGGTAGCCGGATGAGCGTTGACCCAACGCAGGCTTCCCGTGTACTCGTGGTGGCAGCTATCGCAGAACACCTGCTTGTGGCAGGTCGTGCATACTGCGCGCGCTACTTCACCCTCAGTGATCTGCGGGCCGTGAGAGCTGGCGAACTCGCCGGGATGCGGCATCTCAAGCTTGTGGCAGCTCGAGCAGAACTTCGCCTCAGGTCCACCCTCACCATGGCAGTACGTGCAATTGTCAGGCTGTGAGCTGTACGCAGCAGGGTGACCCGCCGGCGTATCGAGCGCTGGACGCTTGGTCCAACCTGACACCTCATGCGACGTCGGTACGACCTTGGTCGACGTATGGCACTGGACGCAGTAGTCCTTCTGGTGACAAGCCTCGAAGCAGCTTGCTGCACCGCTGTCGGCGATCACGCCAGCGTGGACACTGGTCCACGGCGTACCGTCAACAGCGCCATCATGGTGACAGTCACTGCACAGCTCCTTGAACGTGTGGCAGTTCGCACACACGGCAGGGTTGTCGCGACCGCTCTTGAGGTGGTTGCTCTTGAACTCATCCGGGTGCGGCATATCCAAGCTGTGACAGCCTTGGCAGAATGCAGCATTCGGACCGCCCGAACCGTGGCAGACCTCACATGCGGTGATCTCAGCACGTGCAGCCTCCGCGTGTCCACCGATCTCAGCAACAGGCTTGCGCAGCCAGTCGCCAGCACCGTGGGACGTCGGAACGGGATTCAGAGCTGTGTGACAGTCAGAACAGAAGCTGATCTCGTGACATGCCTCGAGACAGCCTGCGACACCATTGGTGGAAACGGACGCTGCGTGCTGCGTCTGCCATTCCACTGCCGGGTCGTAATCCCAACCACCCTGCGTGCCGTGGTGACAGCTATCGCAGAAGGAAGTCTCCTCGGGGTTGTGACACAGAACGCACTTGTCAAACTTCTCGGCAGCCATCGCCGGGTGCGTCTCGGCCTTGAACTCCGCGGGGTGCGGCATCTCCATGCCATGACAGTTCATGCAGAACTGATCGATGACGTGGCAGGTGCTGCAGTAGTTGACTTCATCAACGGCCGGCAGCGCATGAAGATCGATGCCATCGCCCTCATGGCCCTCGGTCTCCTCAGCTGCATGCTCTTCCTCGGCGGCAGCGTCCTCATGGCCCTCTGCCTCAGCTTCTTCACCCTCATGGGGCTCAGCCTCGATGCCGAACTCGGCACGGGCCATCTCAGCGTGACCGCTGGGATAGAAGTCGCCTTCGAAGTGACTATCGGGCTTGAGCTCGAAGTCAGTCGTGTGACATGCCCGACACTCACCCGGGGCGAGTGCATCCTGCTCCAAGCTGTGACAGCGGAAGCAGGCGGTCATCTCCATGAAGTTGTCGTGGCCAGCGTTGAGAAGGCCCGACTCAGGATCGATATTAACGAGCTCGATATCGTCCTCAGGATGCGCCACGCGGTTGTGACACACGGTGCAGTGAACATCAGCCTCTGCGTGCACAGCATGATCGATGATGATGCCGGGGCTCGCGGTTATGGCCCTGTTCGTGGTGTGACACTGCGTGCACTTGTCGGAACCCATGTGCTGCGCGTTCATCGCCAAGTGCGAGGTACCGTTCAGCGGGATCTCAAAGTTGTCAGTTACGGTCAAGTAGAGTTCGCCGAGAGCCTCAGCCTTGTGCAGGATGAAAGTCAATGGGTCTGCGGCCACAGGCATGTGGCACGCCATGCAGGAGACGTTGGAGTGCGACGATGCGTCGTACGCCGTGATCGTGTCGTCCTGGACTTTGTGGCATGCCTCCGAGCAGAACCAGTAGCTAGATGTCACCCCCAAAGCAATGATCATGACCCCAGCAATCACGAGGACGCCAACACCCGTCCAAATGATGTACCGCGGCCTGCGGACCGGATCCTTGAATCCGGCCAGGGAGATTCTGGCCATACACATCTCTCCTTGCTATGTCGATTCCCCAATATGCACACGTAGCACTGACGGCATTCGCCGCCTAACGTGTCTACGATATCGGAACACCATGCAATGGTTCAACAGCGTTCCTGCATGAAATTC